>CANGYW010000019.1 GCA_947458335.1 Chitinophagaceae bacterium
AGTGCGCTGATCGAGTTCATGTATGGCGCAATCAGGATTATCCTCTCCCAAGGCAATGGCCATAGGCATCCCGTGTAGGTTGCCGGAGGGCGTGGTGTAGGGAGTATGCAAATCGGCATGGGCATCGATCCAGATAACACCGAGTTTGCTTTTAGGTTTCGCCATTCTGATACCGCTAATGGTGGCACCGGCTACAGAGTGATCTCCGCTAAGCACTACCGGAAAGAAATTATTCTTGAGCGTTTCGGATACGGCTTTTCCCACGCGCTCGTACATGGTTAGCAAACCCTTGATTCTTTTGGCGTAGGGCGACTCAATAGGCTCGTAGAGCAAATGATTTTCGGTAGAAACCTTTTCGGAGGGAAAATGAATAAAAAAATTGCTCATAAAGTCGAGTGCCGCCACTTTAATGGCCTCGACTCCCAGACTAGCCCCACGGGTACCGGCACCTATCTCTGATGGAACTTCGATTAGCTTTATATTCTTCATAGGATAGCAAATTTAGCTTAAATTTGCAGGGCGTAAAATCAATTGAAAATGGCCAGATCTATAGCCTTTCGGGAAGCCCTTCGTGAAGCCATGTCCGAGGAAATGAGAAGGGATGACCGCATTTTTTTAATGGGAGAAGAAGTAGCAGAATACAATGGCGCATATAAAGTTAGCCAGGGTATGTTGGCTGAGTTTGGTCCTCGTCGGATTATCGACACCCCCATTTCTGAATTAGGATTTGCGGCCGTAGGGGTAGGGGCTGCCCAAAACGGGTTGCGCCCCATCGTCGAGTTCATGACCTGGAACTTTGCGGTACTGGCCCTAGATCAAATTTTGAATACAGCCTCTAAAATGCTGGCCATGAGCGGCGGACAGATCACTTGTCCCATTGTCTTTAGAGGTCCTAACGGATCGGCCGGCCAACTTGGTGCGCAACACTCTACCGCTTTTGAATCACTCTATGCAAATATTCCAGGGCTAAAAGTAGTTTCACCCAGCAATGGTTATGATGCTAAAGGACTCATGAAGCAAGCGCTTCGTTACGAGAACGATCCAATCGTTTTTATGGAGAGCGAAGTGATGTATGGCGATAAATCGGAGGTGCCTGATGAGGAGTATTACATCGAGATCGGAAAAGCGGATATTAAAAAAGCTGGTCGTGATGTAACAATCGTTTCTTTCAATAAAATGATGAAAGTAGCGTTGGGCGCCGCACAGGAGCTCGAAAAAGAAGGAATCAGTGCCGAAGTGATCGATCTTCGCACCATTCGACCCCTCGATTGGCATACGATCTTGGAATCTGTTAAAAAGACAAATCGTCTGGTGATCGTAGAAGAGCAGTGGCCCTTTGCCTCTGTTTCCTCCGAAATTACTTACCGCATACAAAAAGAAGGTTTCGATTATTTGGATGCACCTATACGTCGTATTACAGCGGCTGATGCTCCGTTACACTATGCACCGAATTTAGTGGCGGCCGCACTACCAGATGTGCCCCGGACCGTTCGACTGGTCAAAGAGGTGATGTATCAAACTAAATAACATGCCCCTTCAACATTTTTTAATCGTTTATCTGGTAGCTACGCTGCTGGTGATGTTGCCTGCTCCCGGTTTTGCCAGGTTGTTCGTAAAGGCTGGGCTTCCTGCTTGGAAAGCGTATGTACCATTTTATAATACCTGGTGCATGCAATCGCTAGCCGGAAGACCTCGTCATTGGGTGTTTTGGCAGTTTATTCCTGTTATGGGATGGTTTATCACACCCGGCATCTATATAGAGTTCACAAAGGCGTTTGGTCGATTTTCTTTACTAGATCATACCTTGTCTGCTTTGCTGGCCCCCATTTATTTTCCGTGGTTGGCCGCTCAAGAGAAAACAACATATGTTGGCAAGCCGGGCGTGGAAAAGCATGTTAAACCCGCCTGGCGCGAGTGGTTCGATGCGGCCATTTTTGCCATTGTAGCGGCCACGCTTATCAGAACGTTTATTTTCGAGGCCTATACAATCCCTTCTGGATCGATGGAAAAAAGTTTACTGGTCAATGATTTTCTCTTTGTAAGTAAACTCAGCTACGGCCCTCGCATACCCAACACACCGCTGTCGGTACCTTTTATGCATAATTACTTTCCATTTGGTTCCGATAAGCCCTCTTACACTACGGTGGGTTCACTGCCCTACATCCGCTGGTTTACCCATCCGGTAAAAAGAGGAGATGCTGTTGTGTTTAATTTTCCTGCCGGCGATACCGTTATCAACTTGCCCGACTATCAGTCTAAGGATCCCTACTATGATGTTTGCCGCAGATTAGGGAATGGCAATATAGATGCCGGAAGAAAGATCGTGCTGTCAGACCCCGAAAGTTATCCGCTGGCTATTCATCCTGCTGATAAAACGGATCATTACATTAAACGCTGCGTGGCTATTGCAGGCGACTTGCTCGAACTTAAAAAGGGTCAAGTTTTTATTAATGGCAATTCCTCACCTGCTCCGCCCGATGCGCAATACACCTATTCGTTTACCTCTTCGATTGCCCTCGATCCAGAGATTATAAAAGAAGAATTTAATAGTACAGAATTTGGAATGGACATGTATGGGCGCTATGTAATAAACCTGCCCTACAATAAGGTGGCTTCTTTTAGAGAACAGCCCTTTTTATCGAGTCCCCTGATGGCCGACGACGAGGTCTATGATCCTCGCTCTGTCAATGATATGGATCCGCGCACTACCTCTGGTGATGTTTTTCCGCAAGACACCACGTATTTTAGATGGACCAAGGATAATTTTGGCCCCTTGTGGATACCAGAGAAAGGCAAGACAATTTCCCTTACGGACTCCACGTATCGTTTGTATGAACGGGTAATCCGCGTGTACGAGAAAAACGAATTGAGTAGAAGAGATGGTCAGTTTTTTATCAATGGGTCACCGGCCAAGCAATACACGTTTGCGATGAATTATTACTGGATGATGGGTGATAATCGCCATGGTTCACAAGATTCTCGCTTTTGGGGTTTTGTTCCCGAAGACAGGGTGGTGGGCAAGGCCTGGATGATCTGGTTTAGTTGGGAGAACGGACCTCGTTGGAACCGACTCTTTAAGTTGGTAAAATAAGTTCTTATGGAGCACTACCAGTTTTCTTATGAGTTGGTCGATAGCATCGATGCATTGTCTGCCGACGATGCAACATTGCTGCGCAAGGCACAATCGGCTGCTCAGCTGGCTTACGCTCCTTATTCTGGCTTTAACGTTGGAGCGGTTGCCCTTTTGACCAATGGAGCGGTCGTGCAAGGAACTAACCAAGAAAATGCTTCTTACCCTGTCGGAATTTGTGCGGAGCGCGTACTCTTGGGTAATGTAGCCATGCAATACCCCGGCGAAAAAATTGTATCTCTTGCCATTAGTTACCATTCGGCTAAAAGAGCCAGCGATCAGCCCATCAGCCCCTGTGGCATGTGTCGACAAGCTCTTCTTGAATTTGAGCATCGTAGCGATACGCCCATTCGTTTGATCTTAGGTGGAGAAAAGGGGCGAGTGATGATCATCGAAAGTGCTCGTTTGTTGCTACCCTTTGCTTTCACTCCCCACGAACTTGGCGGCCAATAGCATCATTTCTTTGTAAGAATGCAGTACATTTAGCCAGCACTAAAACGGCTTGTATGGCAGCATCTTCTTTGCACCGTAGAAAATTCTTGCAACAATCGGCGCTAACCGCGGCCGGTTTTTTTATTGTTCCCCGCCATGTTTTGGGCAGAGGTTTTATCGCTCCCAGCGACAAACTCAATATCGCTGCTATAGGGGTGGGCGGAAAAGGCGAAAGTGATATTGCCTCATTCGCTAAAAGTCCCTTTGTTAATATAGTTGCCTTATGTGATGTGGATGATCGACAGGCTGCGGCGGGTAGAAAAAAATATGCTCAGGCGTCGTATTACCGTGATTTTAGAGTTATGCTCGAAAAAGAAAGGAATACGATTGATGCGTGCAGTATTTCTACCCCCGATCATACCCATGCAGTAGCCACGCTAGCTGCCATGCAATTGGGTAAACATGTGTACACTCAAAAACCGCTAACACATAACATAGCAGAGGCTCGTTTGCTAGCGGCTGCCGCCAAAAAATACAAGGTCGTAACACAAATGGGAAACCAAGGTGGATCAGGAGAAGGTGTGCGAAGAGCAAAAGAAATGTACGAGGCTGGTCTTATCGGTGAGGTTACCGAAGCACATGCCTGGACTAATCGTCCGGTATGGCCTCAAGGACAAGCGACCCCTTCTGGTGACTTTTCTATTCCTTCTGAGCTTGATTGGGAGCTGTGGCTGGGCCCTGCTAAGAACATGCCGTATCATCCGGCATATTTACCGTTTAACTGGCGGGGCTGGTGGGCTTTTGGTACTGGCGCGCTGGGTGATATGGCTTGTCATATTCTTGATCCGGTCTATCGGCTGCTGCCTATTTCTTATCCCGATTCTGCCGAATGCAGCGTGGCCACCGTTTGGAAAGAAATGTGGAATGATACCCAGAACCAAGATGCCTGTCCGCCCGCATCCATCATCCATCTAAACCATCCCCGCACCGATGGAAAAGGCAGTATCAGGGTCTCTTGGTACGATGGAGGGCTTTTGCCTCCTCGTCCCGAAGAGTTGGGGCCAGAGGAACCGTTTGGCAATTGGGACGGAGGTGTCTTGTTGATTGGTACAAAGGGAAAAATGCTGATTGATTGTTATGGGGCTAATCCGCGGTTACTGCCCACCCGCTTAATGAAAGAAGCTACGCTTCCTGAACCCTATTTACCAAGAGTACCCGAAGGGCACTATCTGCAATGGGTAAATGCCTGTATCGCAGGATACGAAAAAGGGGTTACTAGTTCTCCCTTTTCGTATGCGGGACCATTTACTGAAAGTATATTGATGGGTAATTTGGCCATTCGTAGCTGGTTACTTAAAAATCCAGCCTTAAAAGGTTGGGACGATAAATACCTGGGTCGAAAAAAGCTACTATGGAATGCAGCCGAAATGAGAGTGACCAATTTTGATGAGGCTAATGCCTTTGTAAAAGGGAATTACCGCCTGGGTTGGGAGCTGCCTGCTCTCTAAGGCCAGCCTTGGGGATTCGCTTAATCGTTTAATAATTTGGCCAGAGCTAGCAGCTCGTCTTTTTTATAGCGCTCCGACTCGTTATCGAAGCAATTTGCCAACTCGGATAATATCAGAGCTATGGTTTCAATATTATTGAGTGGAGAAAAATAAGCAGGTGATGGAGCAATATCCATTTTACTAAAATAACCATCCACTTCTTTTCGCGTAAAAACTTGGCCGCTCGAGGGTTCAATAAAATACTCGATCTTTTCTACCGCCTGAACGCGCTGCCCTTTCGTTTGTAGCACGGGCTTAAAATAGGCCAGTACAAATTGACCGGGAATACGAATTGCTTTTACAGGGATATCTAGTCCTTCGCAAAGCAGTAAATAGATGAGACCATTTCCGAAGGCATTACCTTTTTTTGAAGAAAGTACCGTTTGTAACAAGAATTCTTCGGGACGGCTATAATCTTTGGACTTCCCTTTTAATCCGTAGTAGTTAAATAATATACTGGTCAAAACATTGATCTGTTCCAGCGGAGTCAGATAATTATTGAGCTCGAGCCAAACGTTGCGTCGAAGTTTTTCAAGTTCGGAAAGCACAGGAGCCAAGGTTAGATCAGGATATTGAAAACGCGTACAAAGCAAGGCGCCAGCCAATAGATCGGGATGCGCGGAGGTTTTCCAAGACAAGAGATCGTTTTGAAGATCTTGCAGTTGCAGTCGGTGTATCAGCGACTCGATTCGTTGTTGCACTTGTTCGTTGGGAGTGGTTTCCCACAGGTGCTCCAGATTGGGTATTAGTGAACGGCCAAAATCAGCAATCCTTTTCGAGACAGCACCATAAACCTCTTCGTCGGGGTCGTCTATTAAACTAAAAAGGGCTGAAATTTCTTTGTCTTGCTGCATACACACAATTTCATCATTCGATACAGCATTTACAAGACAAACTTTTCCACAGGTCTGCAAAAAGCTCAATTTCTCTCGGCTACTATCATCCAGTCCCAAGGATAAGGCTTGCGAAGCCAGCTGGGCGGTTGGTTAAATTCAGTTTTCCAACTGTACTCAATTTTTTGTATTTGAAGTGGGGTAAACCCAGCTCGCGAAAAAAGTAACTGTAATTCCTCTGCTAAAAAATGTTTATGGGGAACTTCATCAATATCACAAACACCCTGAAGCAGGTTGTTCCAGTTGCGGAGCCCTTTTCTCGGGCTCGATAGCTTTGGAAAAACCGATCTATCTATGTCGTATTCTTGTTGTAATCTTCTTGATAAAAGATAAGACTCCAAGGACGGCACCGTTACAATCAACTTTCCTTTTCGCGCAATGCAGCGGGATAGATTTTTAAAGAATATTTTTCTGTCTTTGGCAAGGGGGGTTAGTATTGCATTGATGCAAATTCCCAGCTCGCAAACCGGCAAGGTTACGGCTGGTTTGCTCATATCTTTTTGCAGGTAGTTGATGTTGGACAGCTGACTAAATGAGGCTTTTGCCATTTTTAAGTTAGCTGACGAAATATCGAGTGCAATTACTTCTTTGCAAAGGGGAGATAGTACTGGAAACCATTTTCCGATGGCGCAACCTATGTCGATAATACGATGCGAAGGGTGAGCGTACTTTTTTATGGCTTGGGTAATCAGCGCTTTTTTGTCTTGGCGACGCACATCGAAGATCTCATCGTTGTAGCGTTCGGCCATATGTTCCCAGTAGGAGCGCTTCATTATTATTTTTTTCTGGCCTTCTTCTTTACAGCTGCGCTCTTGCTTTTGGCTGCTCCTGAGTTTGCAGGTGCTTTTTTGGCTTTAGCGGTTGAGGCTGCTTTTTTAGGGGAGGCCTTTTTCTTAACCGTCGCAGCTTTTGCCTTTTTCGAAAAGGCGCCGGGTATTTGTTGTTCAATAAAGTCCTTAATCTGATCGAGTGTAAAAGAAGCACCCTCCTCGGGACTGTAGCGATTACCATCGGCTTTTTTAGGGAGATAGAGCTGTTTTTTTCCAAAGCGGATGACGGGACCCCAGCGGCCATTTTCGAGCGCTATGTTGAGTTCAGGCCAGCGTTGAATGTATCGATTTTCTTCTTTTTTGATTTTGGCTTCTATCAACTCGTTCATTTCCGCAGAAGATAGTGAAGCAAAATTGTAGCGCTTAGGAACATTAATAAACATTCCATCCCATTTTATATAAGGGCCAAAACGTCCAGCTCCCTTAGTAATGGGTTTCTCCTGAAACGTACCTACGGGGGCATCGGCTTTTTGCTTCTCTTTAATTTGCTCAATGGCACGTTGCAGATTTATAGTGCCAAGGTCCGTTCCTTTTGGCAACGAGATAAAATCGTCTCCCCACTTTACATACGGGCCAAAGCGGCCCACATTAACCGAAACATCTTTTTCTTCGTATTGTCCCATGGGGCCTTGCGCACCAAACAGAGCCATGGCTTCTTCGTACGTTATTGTTTCAATGCTTTGCCCGGTTGGAATTTTTGCAAAGCGTGGTTTTTCTTCTTCATCGGCCTGTCCAATTTGGATCATGGCACCGTAGCGCCCCATGCGGGCTACCACCGATTTGCCACTGGCAGGGTCTACCCCTAAGACGCGCTCGCCCTTAATACGTTCTGCAGTTTCAATTGTCTTATCTACATCTTTCTTAAACGGTTTGTAGAAGTCCTTTATCATCTGGTTCCACTTCATATTACCAGTGGCTACCTCATCGAATTCGTTCTCTATTTTGGCCGTAAAGCCGTAGTCCATTACGTCATCAAAATATTGTAATAAGAAGTCGGTGACTACCAGTCCCAGATCACTAGGAAAAAGTTTTGATTTTTCAGCACCTGTATTCTCTTCCTCAACAAGGGTCGTGATCTTGTCGCTCTTTAACTGTAGAACCGTGTAAGATCTTCTGATTCCGTCTTTGTCTCTTTTCTCTACATAGCCTCTTTTTAAAATGGTAGAGATAGTGGGGGCGTAAGTCGAAGGTCGACCTATGCCTAGTTCTTCTAGCTTTTTTACCAAAGAGGCCTCGGTGTAACGAGGCTGCGGTCGACTAAATCGCTCTGTAGCTTTTAATGTATTGAGCGTAACTTTTTGTTGTAGCTTAAGCGGGGGAAGCATGCCTTCGTTCTCTTCTTCGCCATCTTCTTCGTCTTTTCCTTCGAGATACACTTTTAAGAAGCCCTCAAACTTTAATACTTCGCCCGATGCGGTCAACTCCTCCTTGTTAGAGGATATCAAAATTTTGACAGTGGTCTTTTCCAATTCGGCATCGGCCATTTGACAGGCCATTGTCCGTTTCCAGATTAATTCGTAGAGCCTGGCCCATTCTGCCTCTTTTATGGTGGCATTACTCATGTAAGTAGGTCGAATTGCTTCGTGTGCCTCCTGTGCCGATTCATTTTTATTTCGGTATTTTCTAAATTGGTGATAGTTCTTTCCATACATATGCTCAACTGTGGCACTGATATCGGCTAAGGCCGTGTTACTCAGATTCACACTGTCGGTACGCATGTACGTGATGTATCCGTTCTCGTAAAGTTTTTGTGCAATCTGCATGGTGCGCGACACACCGTATCCTAATTTTCTGGAGGCCTCTTGTTGTAAGGTAGAGGTCGTAAATGGGGGAGCGGGGGAGCGCTTGCCAGGCTTTACCTGAATATCGTTTACACTATAGGTAGCCCCCTTGCAGCTTTGTAAAAAGGCCTCGGCGCTATCGGCACTATTTTGTTTTTTTCCTTCGGCCGTAAAATTGATCATTCGGCCCTCGCTATCCTTGTCGGCAAATAATGCTTCGATCTTAAAATGACTGACCGGGGTAAAGGCATTGATCTCTCGCTCTCTTTCTGCAATCAAGCGTACGGCGACGCTCTGTACGCGTCCAGCACTCAGGTTACCCCGCATGCTCATTTTTCGCCAAAGTACAGGGCTCAGCTCAAATCCTACAATACGATCCAAAATACGACGTGCTTGCTGTGCCATTACCAGATTCATGTTTACCCGGCGGGGCTTTTTGACAGCTTCTTGTATAGCAGGCTTTGTAATTTCATGAAAGACGATTCGTTTTGTCTTGGCAGGGTCGAGTCCTAATACCTCACATAAATGCCAACTGATAGCTTCACCCTCGCGGTCTTCATCCGTTGCCAGCCATACTTCTTCCGACTTTTTAGCCAAACTTTTTAATTCGCCTACTACTTTTTCTTTATCGGCAGAGACGATGTAGCGGGGTTCAAAATTTTTTTCGAGGTCAATGCCCATCGAGGCTTTTTCGAGGTCCCGAATATGCCCAAAGCAACTTTTGACCTGAAATTCCTTTCCCAAGATCTTTTCGATGGTCTTTGCTTTGGCCGGGCTCTCTACAATCAATAAATTTTTTGCCATGCGGAGGGGTAATGACTTTTAAAAAACAAACGCAAGTTAGGCAAGAATACCAAAAAATATTTTAAACCGAACAACTTAGCCTCTTCTTTGTTTTAGCATTACATTTGCGAACCCTATGTATACCATACAGTTTAACTTCGAGCAAGCAGGTCAAAAGCCGGTCACTCTCACTGGGGTAAAAGCCGGTCAAAGTCTACTCGAGATTGCGCTTGACAACCAGATCGAACTTCACCACAATTGCGGGGGTGTCTGTGCCTGCAGCACCTGCCATTTATACGTAAACAAAGGCGAGGAGTTTATTGAGCCGATCAGCGACAAAGAAGAGGATTTTATCGACAGAGCTGTTAATCCTAGACTCAATTCACGTCTTGGATGTCAGTGTGTCCTATTAGAGGGTACGGGAAATCTAGAGGTTACCTTGCCCGATCAAACCCAGTTCTTAGGCGAATAATTTTTATCTTTAAAAAAACGTCCATGTCTCATTTTGAACCACCCATTGGTTGGAACGACCACGAGGATATTGCTTTAAAACTGTACGAACGGTTCGGTGATGACTTTACCGAGAGTAAGATCTATCGGATTCGCTTTACTGATCTGTTGGAGTGGGTACTGGCTATTCCGGGTTTTACCGGAAAAAAAGAGGAGAGTACCGAAGGTCATCTTGAAATGATTCAAAGCGCCTGGGTATATGAGTGGCGCGACAACCAGAAATAATTTTTCATGGGCCATCCTACTTCTTTTGAGCGGGTCACCACTTTTGTGTTTGATGTGGACGGCGTGCTCACTGACGGGTCCGTTTATCTAATGCCCGATTTTTCACAGGCTCGGCGAATGAATATCAAGGATGGATTCGCCCTTCAGTTAGCAGTCAAAAAAGGATACCGTGTCTGTGTCATCTCCGGAGGCTCCTCCGACCAGGTCAAAGAACGTCTTCGTAAACTTGGCATCACCGAAGTATACATGTCTGTTTATAATAAGCTGGATCTGCTCAACTCTCTACTGATTGAATGGGATACACCTGCTGCCGAAGTGCTATACATGGGAGACGATCTTCCCGATCTTTATGCCATGCAAGCTTGTGGACTTGCTAGCTGTCCTGCTGATGCCGCTCCCGAAATAAAGGCCATTGCCCATTATGTAGCCCGCGAAAAAGGGGGTAGTGGATGTGCCCGTGAAATAATAGAAGCAGTACTCACTGTTCGTGGACACTGGGGACCCGAAGAAAATATAGCCTCTCGTTAAAAATACTCCTCTCATGCAGCTGCTTCTTGGTTTTTTTCGCCTAGTTCGGTTGCCTAACTTGATTTTTATTGCGCTTGCACAATTATTGTTTCAGTTCGCTATTTATCAGCCCATTTATGAAGACCATATTCCTCCTGGTGATTCCATTCGTTTTTGGTGGCTGTTGCTGGCATCTGTGCTGATCGCTGCCGGCGGGTATGTAATCAACGATTATTTTGATGTAAATATCGACGAGGTCAATAAACCCGAGGCATTGGTGGTCGACAAAATCATTGGTCGTCGATGGGCTATCGCCTGGCATTTTTTACTAAGTGGTTCGGGTCTTATTTGTACTGCGTTGGCCATGCAGTCGCTAAAGCAGGGCTATCTGTTGCTGTTTAATATCGCCTGTGTAGTCTTGCTTTGGTTCTATTCGACTCAGTTCAAAAAGAGTTTTTTGATTGGAAATTTTCTGATTGCTCTCCTGGTTGCCTGGAGTATTGGGGTTGTCTTCGTTTCTAAGATAGATCCGCTAGGGTGGGCGTATGGAGCCGATCCATTGCAGTTGCGTTTGTATCGGTTTGCGTTGCTTTACGGAACATTCGCCTTTTTGGCAACGTTGTCTCGAGAACTGATAAAAGATGTAGAAGATATGGAAGGCGACCGGCGCTATGGGTGTAAGACGCTTCCGATTGTGTGGGGAATAGGGGTAGCTCGATTCTTTGCTCTTGTGTGGGTAATGCTGTTATTAGTTTTATTAATTGGAGTGCTTCTTTATTTGCTGCAACTTAATTACTGGGCAGCATTTGCCTATGGTTCTATATTTATATTACTCCCCTTGCTAGATTGGATCAGACGACTCAGACAGGCTGCCACGCCAGCCGATTTTGGTAAATTAAGTCGATACGTAAAGTGGATTTTGTTGGCAGGTATTTTTTCTATGGGCTTCTTTTATTTTTAATCTATGCAACAGATAATACTAGCTTCTCAGTCTCCGCGCAGAAAGCAACTGTTAGAATGGGCATCTGTACCTTTTGAGGTGGTAGTGCCGAATACTGCCGAGGATTTTCCACCAGGTATGGCCCTCATAGATATTCCGGTACATATTGCCCGGCAAAAGGCAATTACGGTGCAGTCGTTGGTGCCTGCTGAAAGCATTATCTTGGCCGCCGACACGGTGGTAGTATTAGGGGAGCATGTGCTCGGAAAACCGGTGCATCGCGAAGAGGCTGTCAGCATGTTATTGGCTCTTTCCGGACAAGTACACCGTGTAATCACTGGGGTGGTACTGCGCAAAGGTCAAAAGGAAAAAAGCTTTTATGATAGTACGGAAGTGGGATTTCATCCACTCAGCCTTGAGCAGATTGAGTATTATGTGGATCAATACAAACCCTTTGATAAGGCCGGGGCTTATGCCATTCAGGAATGGATTGGGGTGGTAGGAATCCGATATATCAACGGCGATTTTTATAATGTAATGGGTTTGCCAGTGAGCCGGGTGCTGCAAGAGCTCAACAACTGGTAGGTATCAGTCCCATTGGGCCCAGTTTATCGTAACTGTGATATCGGGATGAAGGCTCTTTATCACTGGGCAGCTCTCGCCGGTCTTTTTTAACACTTGTTTTACTCTGTCTTCAACGGTTTGTAGGGTAGCTGGAATTTCGGCCTGTAGTAAAATGGATCCCACTCTTCTGGGATCGGAGAGCATATTTTTTTGAACAGAAAAACTAAGCCCCGATAATTCGATTTGTAGGTCGCGTGCCTTTATTCCCATTACCGTAAGCATACAAGCTGCCAGCGAGGTGGCCAGCAAATCAGTGGGAGAGAAGCGTTCTCCTTTTCCTTGGTTATCAAGGGGAGCATCGGTCTCTATCGTTGAACCGCTTTGCACGTGCGTACAAGTAGTTCGTAGAGATCCTTTATAGACAACGCGAGAAGTCATATTCAATAATTTGATTAAATTTACGTTTCAATCATCAAATTCTACTTTCTTGAAAGCGTTTTGTCTTGCGGCTATTACCCTTTGGAGTGTGTCCACTGTTTCGGCTCAAGTGTTTCGCTCGGCAGAGACACCCTCTAAAAAGGAGCAAAAAAGACAAAAAATCAATGCGATGATCCGCCAGGCCGAAGAGGGGGTGCTAGTTTACAATAAGCAAACCACCATGGGAATTCAGGCCCGCAGTAACGGCTATGGTCTTTTTTACGAGATGGGGCGCATGAAGTCTCCGCTGCGCACAACAGTTTATCGTATCGATTTTACTGAAATCAAGCATCCCAAAGAGAATAAGTTTCAGAACCTCTCAAATCCTTTCTTATTCTTGAGTAATCCCTACATATACGGAAAGGTCAATAATTTTTTTCAACTGACGATGGGAGCCGGTCAGCAGCGTATGCTGGGTCAAAAAGGTAACAAAAACGGGGTTGCTGTTTCGGCGGTATACCAGGGTGGATTAGCCCTCGGTTTGCTCAAGCCATATTATGTGCAAATTGAGGATCCCGGCTCTGACGACCTGCTATACATTAAATATTCCGCTGCCGACAGCGCTTTGTTTCTGGGTCCTTCCATTTTGGGTTCAGGGGGTTTTTGGCGAGGGTGGAATGAATTGAAACTACAACCTGGCCTTTTTGTAAAAGGAGCCTTACGCTTCGACTACGGAAGATTTAACGAAGTGGTCAGTGGCATTGAAGTAGGGGTGAGCGCCGAAATGTACGCTAAAGACATTACCATTATGGCGCTCCAAAATGACAAGCCCTTCTTCTTGCAGGCGCACATTGCGCTGTTGTTTGGCAAAAGAAAGTAGGATTCTGTAATTTTGCAGCATGACCGAATTGCCTGTAGTAGCTGCCAACCCATCTCCCTCTTCTATAAAAAAACCTGATTGGCTGCGCGTCAAACTTCCCATTGGCGAGAATTACAAACATGTTCGCCACCTGGTCGATCAGCATAAGTTACATACCATATGTGAAAGCGGCAACTGCCCCAATATGGGAGAGTGCTGGGGTGCGGGTACTGCCACCTTTATGATTTTAGGGAATGTCTGTACTAGAAGTTGCGGGTTTTGTTCGGTCGCCACCGGTCGTCCCGGAGCCGTAGATTGGGATGAACCCCAGCGGGTTGCCGAGGCCATCCAGCTGATGAAAGTAAAACATGCGGTCATCACCTCTGTAGACCGAGATGAATTACCCGATGGCGGATCGACCATTTGGTACAATACTATTCGTGCTGTCAAAGCACTGAATCCTACTACTACTTTAGAAACCCTGATCCCCGATTTTAAAGGCAAGAAAGAAGATATTTTACGCGTTGCCGAGGCTCATCCCGAAGTTGTCAGTCATAATATCGAAACCGTTGAGCGTCTTACCAGGCAAGTGCGAATACAAGCCAAGTACTGGCGAAGCATGGAGGTAATTCGCACCCTCAAAGAAAGTGGTATGCGCACTAAAAGCGGCATCATGCTAGGCTTAGGTGAGCAAAAAGAAGAGGTAGAGCAAACATTACGCGATCTGCGAGATAATGGCTGCGATGTGGTTACGCTGGGTCAGTATTTGCAGCCCACCAAAAAGCATTTACCTGTGCAACGTTTTGTTCATCCCGATGAATTTGCTCAGTACCGCGAATTCGGCTATTCAATAGGACTCGATTATGTAGAGAGTGGCCCATTGGTGCGATCTTCTTATCATAGTGAAAAGCACGTTATTCCTGGCTATGGTATTGCTCAATGGCGGGCCTCACAACAGGTGCAATCCTAGAGCACTATTTTTTTTATATCTTGTGGCATGCGATCTGCTTTTGCCATTATTTTCTTTTTAATCTTTTTAAACCAGGGGATTGCTCAGGTACGTTGGACATTAGTGGATTCACTTTACCAGCCCTTACCTAAGGGGGTGCATGTGTATAAAACCGACGATCCTGTAGACGGAAAACCCAATACGGCTTTTTATGTAAGTGCCGATCTCAAAGAGCGCTCTTTGCTTTTTTTGGCCGATACTACACTCAACAGAAGACTTACTCCTGCTGGATTTTACCAGAAAAACCAACAACCTTTGGTGGTGGTGAATACTTCTTTTTTTTCATTTACGACTCATCAGAATCTCAATTTGGTGATTAATAATGGTAAAACACTTGCTTATCATGTGCATTCAATAGCCGGAAAAGGAACCGATACGCTAACCTGGCGTCATCCTATGGGTAGTGCAATCGGTATCTATAAAAATAGAAAAGCCGATGTGTCTTGGCAATTCACAGACAGTGCGGCTCGATTTCCGCAGGCATTGCAGCGCTCAATAAGGCCGTTCAGGGACTCGCTCTCCGTTCATACAGAAAGTTCTTTTTTTGCGACCGCTTCTACCTATCAAGATCAGGCTCGCTTACCCCTTAAGCCGCTACCTTGGAAGGTGCAAACAGCTGTTGGTGGCGGCCCTGTGCTCTTGCAAGATGGACAGGTTAGTATTGCCAATAACGATGAGTTGAAATTTGCGGGCAAGGCCATTAACGACAAGCACCCTCGTACGGCTATGGGCTATACCGCTAACGGAGAATTGATAATATTGGTAGTGGAGGGCCGTTTTCCGGGTAAAGCAGAGGGGCTCAGCCTAACGCAGACGGCACTTCTAATGCAACAGATCGGCTGTATTGAAGCCCTCAATCTCGATGGTGGTGGCAGCAGCTGTATGCTGGTCAACGGAAAAAATACAATTCGCCCCTCCGATAAAGAAGGACAAAGAGCCGTGCCCGGCGTTTTTATCATCAAGACCCGCCGCTAAATCAATTTTAATAGTCAGTAAATAAGGGCGCTATCAGGCTTCGTCCCAAATTAGCGCACTGGCTCCCAAAATGGCCGCATCTGCCTCTTTTAGATTGCTAAAGACCAATTTTACTTTATTTTTAAAAACCTGCACTAGGTTGGCCTCCATTGCGTTGCGAGTCGGATTTAAAATTAAATCTCCGGCTTTAGTAAGTCCTCCGAATAAAACGATAGCCTCCGGAGAAGAGAACATAACGAAATTGGCCAATGCCTCTCCTAGTAATTGTCCGGTAAAATCAAATATTTCTTTTGCTATCGCATCTCCATTAATGGCGCACTCGTATACAGTTTCGCTCGTTAGTTCTTCGGGCTTAAAGTTACGCAGCAAACTATGCTTATCAGGATGGTTGGCCAGCATCTCCAGCGCCGTCTCTCGAACGCCGGTTGCAGAAGCATACGCTTCGAGTGGGCCTCGGATGCCGGTACCGGGATGCATTCGTCCGCCTGGTCTAATGATGGTATGTCCTAGCTCGCCCGCAAATCCATCGTGACCTAACACGATTTTTCCATTAATAAAAATACCACTGCCAACTCCGGTGCCCAGCGTAATGGTAATAAAATCGCGCATACCCTTGGCGCAACCGTATTGTTGCTCGCCCGCCGCCGCCGCATTGGCATCGTTGGTGAGTTTTACAGGCATTCCAAACCGTTCTTGTATCATCGCAGCCAATGGCACGATCCCTTTCCACTTTAGATTGGCGGCATGCTCAATATTGCCCGTATAGTAATTTCCGTTGGGTGCGCCAATGCCTATCCCGGCAAATTGATCGCGGCCGCCCGCTTCTTCGACCATAGGGTAGAGCTGTTGATACAGGTCTTCAATAAATCCCTGCACGGTCTCTTTGGCATTGGTCAGCATTCGTCCTTGCGTAACGATTGTTCCTTCTTTATCTACGATACCAAATTTGGTATTGGTGCCTCCAATATCTATTCCTACTGCAAATTTTTTCATGGTGCTTCGATCTATCGTTAGGGGTTAATGTGCACTGCCGGCTGTGGTACTGTCGTAATCGATTCCCTGTCGTTTCAAAATTCCTTTTACCAAGAAGGCAAATATCGCTAGATAGGCAAAGCATAAAGCACACACTATAAAGGATTGATGAATGCCTATGATGTCAGCCAGTTTTCCCTGTATAGGTGGAATAATGGCTCCACCTAATATCATCATGATCAAGAAAGCAGATCCCTGTGTTGTGTATTTTCCCAATCCGGCAACAGAAAGAGCAAAGATAGAGGGCCACATAATGGAACAAGCCAGTCCGCCTGCTAAAAAGGCAAAGATGGCCACTTTTCCCTGCGTAAGGATGCCTACTAACATGGCGGCAATTCCAAATAAACTAAAGAGTAATAGTGTACGAGCTGGCTTGTTCTTGCTCAAGAAAAAAACAAGTATTTGTATGCCTACACAAACCACATAACCTACCAGTGGCCGCACGTCATATTGTGCTAGGGTGTTGACACCTAAAATAATGCCAAAGGCGACCAACGGAACCAAAAAGGTAAGTAGTTGCTTACGGGTATCAGAAAAATTGAAGGCATTGATAGATCCAGTCCATCTACCGATCATCAAGCTACCCCAGAACATAGAGATAAAGGGGGCCACTTGTGAAGCTTGATATCCTCCAAAATCTTTTTGTTTGAGCAACTCACCCAGGTTAGAACCGATCGCTACTTCTACACCTACGTAGACAAAAATTCCCAACATGCCCAATACTAATTGGGGGTACTTCATAGCGCCCCAACCTTCGGGATTTTTAGAAGCACTGGCATTGGAATAAAGTAGTCCGAATACCACTACCGCCAATGCGCCAAATAACCAGTACATGCGCGATTGTTCGAGCGGTATACGCAGGTCGTTGCGTTGTTGAATAAGTTGGTCAATTTGTAGCGTATCGGCAGCAGAGGTATTTTGCTCTGCGGCAGCAATCTGCGTATTCAGGCTTTCAATTGCAAGTGCTTCGCTACTATTGTAGCTGCTAAAGACAGGAATAAACATGGCCATTAGCAGTAGGGTGATCACGATCAGCGAGGTCAGAGCTTTGGTCGCCTTTTCTGTTTTTTCTTTATTAACGCCGGCGGGTACTTTTTTTGAAAAGCCGAATAAGGCGGCCGCCCCTACAAATAATAATCCTACCCCTGCATAGAGTAGCACTACTTTCTCTAGACTTAACGAACGAATTTTATCGTCGGTAATAGCAGCGGCTGTTCCAAAGAGTGCAAAGGCTACCACCAAAGGACCAATAGTGGTACCAAATGAGTTGATGCCTCCTCCGAGGTTTACGCGACTGTCTCCGGTAGAAGGATCGCCCAGCGAAATGGCAAAGGGTTGTGCAGCGGTTTGCTGTAGCGAAAAGCCAAGGGCCACTACAAATAGACCGGCCAGCATCCAGGCAAATACATTGGCTTCGACCGCAACAATCATAATGGCGGCGCCTACAGCTGAAAATAGTAGCCCGTAAATGATACTTTTTTTATAGCCCCACTTTCCTACTAAGTCATGCCCTCCAAAAGCGCCATAAGCGAACAAGAACAAGGCGCCAATATAGTATGCCAGGTAAAAGGAGAAATCGATCAGCTGGCTTTGAAACTGGTCTAGGTGAAAGTAATTCTTGCAAAAGGGGATAAATACGCTGTTGCCGGCCGCAATAAAGCCCCAAAAGAAAAAGACGGTAATGAGGGTTCCCAGTGCGCCGTAGTTGGTCGGTTGTTTAGCAGTTACTGACATGACAGAGTTTTGGAAGTTGGCAATGATGTTTTTGGTTCTTTTATAGGGAATGAAAATAGGGTATTTTGACTTAAATTTATACAAAGGAGTAATTGTGTTGTATGGAGATCGTACATGTAGCTGCTGAATGTTTTCCCATGGCCAAGGCAGGCGGGTTGGGGGATGTGATCGGAGCCCTTCCGAAATACCAGGTATTGCAAGGTCATGTTGCCAAGGTAGTGGTGCCGATGTATAGAACGGAGTTTCTCTACCAGCAACAATGGGAGTTGGTGCATGAGTCCAGTCAATACATCGGGTCTCAATTCTTTCATTACAGTGTTATCAAAGAAAAAAGTAATCGCCTCGGATTCGATCTCTACCTGGTTGATATCAACGGGCTCCTCGATCGAGAAAAGATCTATGGCTATCCAGACGACACCGAGCGGTTTATTGCTTTTCAAAATGCAGTATGCGACTGGATTTACTCTTGGACGCATTTGCCGGATCTAATCCATTGCCATGATCATCACACCGGGTTAGTTCCGTTCCTTATGCAATACGGTTATGATTTTAAGGAAAGGTTATCCACTATACCCTCTGTATTTACTGTACATAATGCGCAATACAATGGGGCGTTTAGTTGGGAGCAGAAATACCTGCTACCTGCCTGCGATATGCTGCATTGGTCATTGCTTGACTGGCACGGGCAGATCAATCCGCTGGCTACCGCTGTCAAAACCGCTTGGCGCGTAACAACGGTGAGTAAGGGTTACTTGCAAGAGCTCACCAACAGTGCTGCCGGTCTAGAACATCTCTTTGCTCACGAAAAAGAAAAATCATCGGGTATCTTAAATGGTATCGACACCGAGATCTGGGATCCTGCACATGATCCGTATTTGCTTTTTCATTACACGGTCAAGACAGTAGCGCAGGGAAAGAGACAAAACAAAGAAGAGCTCTGTCGACGCTTTGGGCTTGATTCCGAACGGCCACTGTTTTGTTTTATTGGAAGGATGGTGGGCGAAAAGGCGGCCGATCTGTTGCCTGCCGCCATTGCAGCTTGTGTAGCCAGACATCCGCAGAGAATCAGTTTTTTGATACTGGGTTCTGGAGAGTCCTCTATCGAGCAACAACTCGATATGCTCACAGAGCCGCTGCAAGGTTCGGTAGGTGTCTATATAGGGTACCAAGAAGCACTGAGTCATTTGATGTATGCCGGGGCCGATTTTATGTTGATGCCCAGCCGCGTTGAACCCTGTGGGCTCAATCAATTATATGCGCTTCGTTTTGGAACTCTTCCTATCGTAAGAGCGGTCGGTGGTTTAAAGGATACGGTCATCGACATGGGCGACAAAGGAGGTTTTGGGATTCGGTTTGAGCAAGCAACGGTAGAGGATATCATGCATGCAGTAGATCGCGCAGTAACACTTTACTATGATCAGCCCGGTCACTTGGAGCACTTTCGAGAGCAGGTTATGGAAATTGACCATTCTTGGCGTCACGCGGCAAAGCAGTACTTGCAACTTTATAAAAGCATTCAATAAAAACATATGGCCATTCGAACTATTACCCATTCTACCGAAATGCTCTCCGTTATTTTGGGCGGCGGCGCCGGATCTAGACTCTATCCGCTTACGGCCAGTCGATCCAAACCGGCCGTTCCTATTGCTGGAAAATATCGGCTGGTCGATATTCCTATTTCTAATTGTCTGAATAGTGGGGTAGGAAGGATGTTCGTTCTCACGCAGTTTAATTCTGCCTCCCTCAACCGACACATCAAGAATACGTATCATTTTAGTGCATTTAGTCGTGCCTTTGTAGATATTTTGGCGGCCGAACAAACACCTGATAATCCTACGTGGTTTCAAGGAACGGCCGATGCCGTCAGGCAGGGACTACGTCATATTGAGTCGTTCGAGAGCGAATATGTGTTGATCCTATCGGGCGATCAGCTTTATCAAATGAATTTTGCGGAGATGCTCGATCATCATAAGCAATTGGGGGCAGACATTACCATTGCCACCATTCCCGTTACCGGTAAAGAAGCACCCGAATTTGGAATCCTCAAAAGTGGAGCCGGACTCATCACCTCATTTATTGAGAAGCCCAGCAAAGATGTATTAGGCGACTGGGTAAGCGATACCGGTACTGTGATGCAAGCAGAAGGCAGGGTCTATCTGGCCTCGATGGGTATCTATATTTTTAAAAGAAGTTTATTATTCGAGTTGCTTCGCTCCGAGCTAAAGGAGGCTACCGATTTTGGTAAAGAGATTATTCCGGCTTGTATCAATCGCTATCGAGTAGCCAGCTACCAGTACAGCGGCTACTGGACCGACATTGGAAATATCAGTTCTTTTTTTGAAGCTAATATCGAGCTTACTAAAGAGATCCCGGCCTTCGATATGTTCGACAGCGATCGTACGATCTATACCCGCTCTCGCATGTTACCGCCAGCCAAGATCAGCGGTACAACACTCACGCAGGTATTGGTGGCCGAAGGTAGCATCATCAGTGCCTCTTCGGTAGAACGCTCGGTGATTGGAATAAGAAGCCGAATTGGGTTAGACAGCATTATCTCCGATGCGTATATTATGGGAAGTGATTACTACGAGACCTTAGCCGATATTTCGAAGGGAGTAGAAAAGGGGATGCCTGCCATGGGGGTAGGGCAACGTTGCCAGATTCATCGAGCCATCATCGATAAGAATTGTCGTATCGGAAACGATGTAATTATTAGAGGCGGAGATCACCTCGAAAATAAAGATCATCCGCTCTACACCGTCAAAGATGGTATTGTCGTGGTAAAGAAAGGGGCGGTGATACCCGACGGCTTCGTGATTTGAGAGGCTCTCTTTTTTTGACTATCTTACCTGCTTAAACCAACGAGCGATATGTCTACTGCTTTTCAGGGCGAAAAACCCAGACTTAGTATTCAACAGATCATCAATATGAGTGTTGGATTTTTCGGAATCCAGTTCGGTTGGGATCTGCAGCGTGCCAATATGGGTCGCATTTACGAAAACCTGGGAGCCAACCCCGATGAAGTGCCCCTTCTTTTTTTGGCGGCTCCCCTCACTGGTTTATTGGTGCAACCTGTCGTTGGCTATATGAGTGATAGAACCTGGCATCCTCGCTGGGGTCGCAGAAGACCTTATTTTATGATCGGGGCTATTTTGAGCTCTATAGCGCTCATCTTTATGCCACACAGCAGTGCTCTTTGGATGGCGGCCGGGTTGTTGTGGGTGCTGGATGTATTTGGTAACGTAGCTATGGAACCGTTTAGAGCGTTCGTAACTGATCAGCTGCCAGATTCGCAGGTCAATCGAGGTTTTATTATGCAAAGTCTGATGATCGGACTAGGGGGTAGTATCGCCTCTGCACTACCTTGGCTAATGAAGAATGTTTTTGCTTTCTCGAACACGGCCAACGCTGGCGAAATTCCAGATAATGTAAGATGGTCCTTTTATCTGGGAGCTTTCTTTTTTATTACAGCGGTGCTATACACGGTTTTCTCTACTAAAGAATACCCGCCGACTGACCCCGATTTTTTAAAAAAGCAACAAGCGGAGCAAAGTGGTTTTTTGCATGGTGTACAAGAGATCATGCATGCACTCACAAACATGCCGGTACGCATGCGCTGGGTTTCGTTGGTGCAGTTTTTTACCTGGCCCGGTCTTTTTTTAATGTGGTTTTATTATACAACCGCTGTGGCGGTAAATGTTTTTAAAGGGCAAGATGCCAGCGACCCGGTATATGCGGCCGGAGCTGACTTTGGAAGTCTAACCTTGTCGTTTTATAGTGTAGTTACTTTTTTATTTGCTCTTATTCTACCTGCCATTGCCGATCGATGGGGTCGCTCCATTACCCACGCCGTTTGTCTATTGGCCGGTGCTATAGGACTGATAAGTGTAAATTTTATCACCGACAAGTATTGGCTGTTTGGATCGATGGTGGGTGTTGGTATCGCCTGGGCCAGTATTTTATCTATGCCGTATGCGATGCTAAGCGGTGTATTACCCAAAAACAAAGTAGGGATATACATGGGTATCTTTAATTTCTTTATCGTGTTACCTGAAATTATCGCCTCGCTTGGATTCGGCTGGCTTATGCGAGAGGTATTAGACAACGACCGACTGGCGGCCCTGACCGTGGGAGGCGCCCTAATGGTAGTGGCCTCTCTGATTTGCATCGTATTTATCAAAGAGAAAAAATAATAGCTTTTACTACTATGAAAAGAAGTATCATATTCTTATTAACATTTGGTTTTTATTTTTATGTATCGCAGGCACAATCTGTGGTGAACATGTATCCTTCTCACTGGTGGGTTGGAATGAAAAGTGGTTCTTTGCAATTAATGCTTCATCAAGAGGGCATTGGTCAATTTACCAAGGTCTCTACCGCCTATCCCGGCATAGCTGTTAAGAAAGTAAGTTGCCCCGAAAATCGCAATTATCTCTTTGTAGATATTGAGATCGCTCCTCAAACACGTCCGGGCACCGTTATCTTTAATTTATCGGGATCAAGTGGCAATACTAAGACATCGGTTATTCAGTACCAGCTAAAAGCCCGTAGTGCCTCCAATGGCAAAAGCCGGGTACAAGGGGTGCAGGCATCTGACTTTGTCTACCTTATGATGCCCGATCGTTTTTCGAACGGGGATGTCACCAACGATGTGGTACGCAGTTATCGCGATACAGGGTTAGAGCGCAGCAATAAGTTCTCTCGCCACGGCGGAGATTTTGTCGGTATCACCAATCATCTTGATTATTTTAAAGAGCTGGGAGTAACTACTCTTTGGTTAACACCGGTTATAGAGAATGACATGCCCCGTTTACACGAGTGGGGGAACAGTGTGGCTGGATACCATGGCTATTGGTTTACCAATCACTATGCCATCGACAAACGATATGGTGGTAACGAGGGCTATAAAAAATTTTGTGAGACCCTGCATCAAAATGGTATGAAGGTCATTCAAGATGCGGTGTATAATCATGTGGGCAGTCATCATTTTTTTCATCTTGATCCTCCAACGGCCGATTGGTTCAATACTTCTCAAGGCCGCTCAGCTCCCAATCATCGCGAAGAGGTTTTCTTTGATCCTTATGCGTCTACTGCCGATAAACGCAATATGCTCGATGGGTGGTTTACCCAAGACCTTCCCGACCTTAATCAGCGAAATCCCTTTTTGGCTACCTATCTGATTCAACATGCTGTTTGGAGTACCGAGGAGTTCGGTATAGACGGGTGGCGAGTGGATACGTATAAATATTGCGAAGAGCCATTTCTAAATGCGGTCAATACTGCATTGAAAAGAGAGTTTCCCGCTGTTACCGTTTTTGGAGAATCATGGGTTAACACGCCGGTGGCCAATGCCTACTTTACCGCTGGTAATATTAAGGCTCCTTTTCAGCATAACGCCGAAGGG
>CANGYW010000020.1 GCA_947458335.1 Chitinophagaceae bacterium
ACGGGATGCCTATGGCCATTGCCTTGGGAGAGGATAATCCTGATTGTGCCATACATGAACTCGATCAGCGCACTATCGAATATTGGAATAAACTCAAAAATTTCGGAAAGATTTGCCCCAAAGTACTCCCGGAAAACGTGGTATACATTTCGCTGCGAGACTTTGAAAAAGAGGAAAAATACCTGCTCGATCAACTCGACATCAAAAAGATAAGCACTAAAGAAATCCGAAGCAAAGGAGCCGAAAACATTGTTAGATCTGTATTACGTTACCTATCTGATTGTACAGACATTTATCTTTCGTTCGACGTGGATTCTCTCGACTCTGGTATTTCGAAAGGAACGGGTACACCTGTAGGAAATGGGCTTCGCGAAAGAGAGGCAGAGGACCTGGTAAGTAAATTTATGCAGAACAGAAAGATCTGTTGCTTTGAGATCACAGAGGTAAACCCTACCCTCGATAAAGAGAATCTAATGGCAGAGATCGCATTTAATATTCTGCAGCGCAGCGTAAATATCGTAATGATGAACTAGCCTCTTGGATCTCCAAAGGTTAGCCGAAGCCCCTCCTCAAAAGAACGGGGAGAAAATGCTAATTCTCGTTTAGCCTTGTCGATACAAAGTCCTGTCCTCAATGGTCTCCTTGCAGGCTGCTGAAAAGAAGCCGTATTGGTACGAACAACCAGGGAGGCGTCCAACTGCAAATAAGCAGCAGCCCTGGTGGCCATATCGTAGGGTGTCAGTACCTCTTGGCCCGAGATATTAAAGATTCCGGTTGCCGACTGAGTAATAATGCGATAAATGCCCTCGGCAAGATCTTCTACATACGTGGGAGTTCTTACTTGGTCATCTACAACCTGGTAGGATTCACCTCGAGCCAGTTTGTCTTGCACGATTGACAGTAAATTACTGCGACCTGTCATGGGCCTTCCATACACTAAAACTGTTCGTACTATCGCCCATCTCAAACCAGATCGCTCTACCTGCTCTTCGGCCTCAACCTTAGTTTGTCCGTAGTGATTGATGGGATTTCTTACCGCTTGTTCATTGTAATTTCCTACTTCCCCGTCAAAAACAAAGTCGGTAGACACATAACAGAATGAAGCCTGTACCTGCTGCGCCGCTTGTATCAGATGTTGTGTTCCTGTTACGTTAGTCTGCGAGGCTACTGCAGGTTGCAAGGCACAATCATCGGGTTTACCCATTGCGCCCGCATGAATGATCCAATCAGGCCGAAAATCAGCTACTACCTGAAGTGTGCGTGCCAGATCGGTAAAATCGAGCGATTCATATGCAAAATGATGATTTTGCTCAAAAGGCAGACGACAGGTTCCA
Organism: Chitinophagaceae bacterium; assembly: GCA_947458335.1. Classification (GTDB taxonomy): domain Bacteria; phylum Bacteroidota; class Bacteroidia; order Chitinophagales; family Chitinophagaceae; genus JJ008. Next base: position 1,335 of record CANGYW010000020.1, read on the forward strand.
CGCGAAGTAGCCAGCACATCCAAACCGGCGTTAGTTAGCAAATCGCACAAATAATAACCTAGAAATCCGTTAGCGCCGGTGAGTAAGATTTTCATTAACTAAAAGTAGTAAAATCGTAAATTCGTTGCTTCAATTTGACTGATATGAAGCAGAAAGTTTCCCGAATTGCACTCATGACATCAGGTGGAGATGCACCGGGAATGAATGCCGCCATTAGAGCGGTAGTAAGAACAGGCTTGTATTATGGATTAGAGGTGTATGGCATCATGCGCGGCTATCAGGGACTAATCGAAGATGATATCATCAAAATGAACAGTCGCTCCGTGGCCAACATCATTCAGCGCGGCGGAACAATACTTAAGACGGCTCGTAGTAAAGATTTTTTACAATTAGAAGGAAGACAAACCGCTTACGAGAATCTTAAGAAAAGAGGAATCGACGGACTGGTAATTATTGGAGGAGATGGATCTTTTCGTGGTGCCGTTACGTTTAGTAAAGAGTTTAATATTCCTTGTGTTGGCATTGCCGGCACAATCGATAAAGATATTGCCGGTAGCGATTACACCATCGGCTTCGATACCGCTGCCAACACGGCCGTGGAGGCTATCGACAAGATCAGAGATACCATGGAGGCCCATGACCGGGTTTTTGTGATTGAGGTAATGGGCAGAGATGCAGGCTATATTGCACTACACAGCGGTATGGCTACCGGTGCAGAATCAATTTTGATACCGGAACAAAAAACCGACATCAACGATATTATTACTTCGCTCAAAGAAAAAGAAAGAAGAAAAAAACTAGTTAATCTGATTGTGGTGGCAGAAGGAGATGACTTCGGAGGAGGCAATGAAGTTGGACGTGTTTTAAAAGAAAACCTCCCTAAAGCAGAAATCCGTGTTTGTATTCTGGGTCACATTCAACGTGGAGGAGCCCCCAGCTGTATGGATCGCACCATCGCTAGCAGAATGGGATATCATGCAGTAGAAAGTTTACTCGAGGGTAGACACAACGTATTTGTGGGCATTACGAATAATGAAATGAATTACATCCCACTGGAGCAAGCGGTAAAGATGAAAGGCACCATCAATGAAGAGTGGCTCAATATCGTTAAGATCCTGGCAAAATAAAACGCAGCTGCAGACAGCTAAATAACATGGCAAAACATTTAGATAAATACATTCATAGGAGCTTTGATAACGAAGCAGGTAAATTACATGCGTACAAAAGAACCAAGATTGTGGCTACCGTGGGGCCCGCATGCGAGAGTTATGAGCAATTGCTGGGCCTGGTAAAGGCAGGGGTCAATGTATTTCGGCTTAATTTTTCGCATGGAGCGCACGAAGACAAAGCGCGCATAATTGACGATATTCAACGCATCAACAAATCGCAGCCCTACAACATTGCTATTCTGGCCGATTTACAAGGTCCCAAACTACGAGTGGGTGAGATAGAGGGTGGATCAATGGTCATCAAAGAAGGAGATCTGCTTACATTTACCAATGAGAAAGTAGTAGGCAACCACGAACGGATCTATGTCTCGTATCCTAACTTGCACCAAGATGTCAAAAAGGGCGAGAAGATCTTGCTTGATGATGGCAAGATGGAGGTAATCGTAGAGGAAATAACAGCAAAAAAAGAAGTTAGGGTTCGCGTTCAGCTAGGTGGAATACTACTTCCCAAAAAAGGAATCAACTTGCCCGATACGGCCATCTCTCTTCCTGCACTCACCGAAAAAGACCTGGCTGATCTCCAATTTATTTTTACGCAACCCGTAGATTGGGTCGCCTTGTCATTTGTACGAAGCACCGCATGCGTTCGTCAACTTAAAGAAAAAATAAGTCAGCAAGGTCATAAAGCCAAGGTGATTGCGAAGATCGAAATGCCGCAGGCCGTTAGTAACCTGCGCGATATCATCATCGAAAGCGATGCAATCATGATCGCCCGCGGAGATCTGGGCGTTGAACTGCCGGTTGAGGCTGTACCCTTGTTACAAAAAGAAATTATTAAAAAATGCATCCATCGCGCCAAGCCTGTTATTGTCGCTACCCAGATGATGGAAAGCATGATGGAAAGAACCAAGCCAAACCGAAGCGAGATCTCAGACGTGGCTAATGCCGTTATCGAAGGAACCGACGCGGTGATGTTAAGCGGAGAGACAGCCGTAGGACAACACCCACAACTGGTAGTAGAAACGATGACGCGCATAATTCTAGAAGTAGAGGCCAAAGCATACGAATATAACCGAGACGAGATGTTGCGTCCGCAAGCTCACTCCCCTTCTTTTTTAAGTGACGCTATATGTTATAACGCCTGCGAATTGGCGCAAGACGTGAGCGCTGATGCGATCATCGGCATGACACAAAGTGGCTATACCGGCTTCATGCTGAGCAGCTACCGTCCTAAAGCACCCTTGTATATTTTTACCAAAGAGCGCTCACTGGTCAACCAGCTGAGCCTGAGTTGGGGGGTCAGAGCCTTCTACTACGACGAGGAAGAAAGCCTCGACGAGATCTTCAAAGACCAGATTGACATTCTTAAGGAAAGGTCATTTCTAAAAGTAGGAGATGTGGTAGTGAGCACAGGAAGCACTCCGGTACATCTGCATCTTCCCACTAACATCATTAAGATCGCTAAAGTAGAGTAAGCGCGCTATTACAGCCTTTTGATTTTAATGTTTCGGTACCAGACCTTGTCTCCGTGATCTTGAAGACCGATGCGACCTTCTTGATAGGTTCCAAATCCGGGCATATTACTGAACTTGCTGGCAGCCACCATCTTTTTCCATTCCTCGCCCCAAAGCTGTACGGATACAACGTTTACGTTGTTTAGAAAAAAATCAAGTTTGCCCTTTTTGCAAATAATCTCTACCTGATTCCACTGCTCAAATGGTTTTACGGTCTCTTGACTGCAAGAGATAAGATCATAGAGATCGCCCGCACGATGCTTAATGATCTTTGCGTCTGGATGTCCCTGGTTATCGAGGACTTGCATTTCGGGGGCGGTCATCCAAGGCCATTGGTATTTAGTACTGTCTTCGTGGATGTAGAACATAATGCCGCTGTTTCCGTTTTGTGCGATTTTCCATTCTAGCATCAGATGAAAATCAGCAAATACCTCATCGGTCACAATATCACCTCCTCCCTTGATTTGCCAACCCTCACGTTGACTTGGATCAAGCCATAGTGTTCCGTCTTGTACCTTCCAGGCAGCACCAATGGGAGCACCACCATATTTATGCCAGCCTTTTGTGGTTAAGCCATCAAATAAAAGTTGCCACCCTTGTGAACGTTCTTGCGACGACAAGGTATTTGGTGCTTGAGCAAAAACCCCCGCGTTCTGACAGGCACAAATCAAAATAACAAACAAGAAAGACTTATTCATATTACCTATTGTTTAACTCAAGAATGTAACGCACCATAGTCTCAGCATCATCTTGCGATAAAGAGGGATGTGGGGTCATTGGCACGTTGCCCCAATTACCTGACCCTCCTTTGATAATAGTTCCAGCCAGTGCCGTAATAACATCATTGGGAGCTCCGGCATATTTCTCGGCAATGGCCCTATATGAGGGTCCTGTCATAGGCTCCTCAATCTTATGGCAAGTCAGACAATCACTTTTTGCTATGAGCGCGAGTCCCTTTTGATATACGGCACTCCGAGAGGGATCGACTGCGGCTTCTTTTGTTTCGGCAGTAGCGGCCACTTGCGTCGTGTCTGAACCGGCTGCGGCGGTATTGTCTGATCCACTACAAGAACTCAATACCCAACAAAAAATAACAGTTCCGGACAATAAGATTCGTTGCGATAACATAAGATCAATTTTTATGAAGGTAAAACTAAAACATCATCCAGGCTAGGCATCGAGTCCCAGTATGGAGCGATGCACAGACCGATCAGCTCCGGCAGCAGCGAAATCATCAAAATTTTTATCGGTAACACGAATGATGTGTTCTTTGATAAAGGGAGCTCCCTCTTGGGCACCCTGTTCGGGATGTTTGATACAACACTCCCACTCCATCACCGCCCAACCGGGGTAATCGTACTGCGCTAATTTGCTAAAGATCGATTTGAAATCGACCTGTCCATCTCCGGGAGAACGATATCGTCCGGCTCGATTGGCCCAAGACTGATAGCCTCCAAAGGTGCCCTGCTTTCCGCTGGGATTAAATTCGGCATCCTTTACATGAAAGGCTTTGATGCGTTCGTGGTAAAAATCGATATACTGTAAATAATCTAACTGCTGTAATACAAAATGAGAGGGATCATACAACAGGCAAGCCCGAGGATGTTGATCGACCTGCTGTAAAAACATTTCGTAGGTGATACCATCAAATAAATCCTCGCCAGGATGCACTTCGTAACAAAGATCGACCCCGCACTCTTCAAACTGGTCGAGAATCGGTCTCCAACGCTTTCCTAACTCGGCAAAGGCCTCTTCGACCAAACCCGCAGGACGTTGCGGCCAAGGATGAAACGTAGGCCATAAAAGGGAGCCGCTAAAAGTAGCATGTGCTTGTAGTCCCAAATTAGCGGAGGCCTTGGCACCGTACTTTACCTGCTGAACGGCCCACTCGGTGCGAGCCGATTTATTACCTCTGATAGATGCAGGAGCAAAGGAATCAAAAAGTTGGTCATAGGCAGGATGAACCGCTACCAACTGACCTTGCAAGTGGGTAGACAATTCTGATATCTGCATGCCGTGCATAGCTACAATTCCTTTTATCTCATCGGCATAGGTTTTACTCTCTGCCGCTTTTTGAAGATCGATACATCTTGTATCCCAAGTTGGGATTTGTACAGCTGTATAGCCGAGCGACGCCGCCCAAGCACAAATAGAGGATAACGAATTGAACGGAGGCTGGTCACTCATAAACTGGGCTAAAAAAATGCCCGGTCCTTTTAAGGTTGTCATAACGGTTGATTATACAGTAAGATCAGTCCACTTTTTTGAGGAACGAGAAGAATTAATCATACACTCTATAAAAGCCATGCCACGCACACCTTCGGTAGTACCGGGATAATCAGCGACAACGACCGAAGGAGTTTGTCCACTGGCTTTGGCACGAAGAAACAGCGCAAAATTGCGGTACAAGTTACCAAAGGCTTCGAGGTATCCTTCGGGATGTCCTGCCGGGACTCTGGTATTGTGGCGGGCCGCCTCTGAAACATAGGAGGCGCCGGTTCTAACTATCTCGGCCGGACGATCGGGCCATTTTAAAAGTAAGGTATTAGGATCTTGCTGATGCCACTCCAGCCCACCCTTATCGCCGTAAACACGAATACAGATCTTGTTCTCTTCTCCCGCTGCCACTTGAGTAGCCATTAGTACTCCACTGGCTCCATTATTAAATCGTAAAAGGGCAGCCCCATCGTCGTCCAGTTTTCTGCCTGTAACGACCGTATTAACATCGGCACAAAGCTGATGTACTTGTAAGCCACTTACATATTCGATCAAATTAAAAATATGCGTGCCGATATCACCTATGGCACCTGCTGCACCACTGCGAGCAGGATCGGTGCGCCAATCGGCCTGTTTGTGTTGTGTGTTTTCTAAAAAAGTATGTAACCACCCCTGGGGATACTCGCCGTAAATTTTTCGGATAATGCCCAGCTCCCCATTGGCAATACGCGCGCGAGCCTCTTTGACCATCGGGTAACCAGTGTACGTGTGACAAAGCAATAGCTCTCGACCCGTTTCTTTTCTTTTTTTATCGAGCAGAAGAGCCTCTTGCAGCGAAAAAGCCATGGGCTTCTCGAGTACTACGTCGAATCCCTTTTCCAGCGCCATCAACGCAGGAGCCGTGTGAAGATGGTTGGGGGTAACAATAGAAATGACATCTACTTTCTTATCTACTGGCTGTAGTGACTCTTTTTCTAGCATGGTAACATAATCGGGATAGACCCGATCAGCATCTAGGAAAAGATCTTGCCCGGTTAAACGGGAGCATTCCGGATCGGCACTAAAGGCGCCGGCTACCAACTCAATTTGTCCATCGAGTGCAGCGGCCATGCGATGTACAGCACCAATAAAGGAACCTCGCCCACCGCCTATCATTGCCATCCTAAGTTTTCGCTGCATAAAGTATCATGTACAAGTGAGAGCTAAAAATACTATATTTATTTTCAATTGCCTGCCATGAAACCAACTACTCGTATTCAACTGGCAACCATGATGTTTCTGAATTTTTTTCTCTGGGGCATCTGGTTCGTCACTATGGGCACCTATTTAGGTACCCGTCTAGGGGCCTCCGGCGTTCAGATCGGTATTGCATACGGCACCCAATCACTGGGCGCCATTGTGGCTCCTTTCATAATCGGCCTTATCGCAGACCGATTTTTTGCGGCTCAATTCATTTTAGGCATTTTGCATCTGTGTGGTGCGGCCCTCCTCTATTTTGTTTCGCTGCAAACCAACTTTGCAGATTTTTACCCCTACTTGCTCTGCTACATGATCATTTATATGCCCACCCTGGCGCTGGTCAATGCAATCTCATTTAATCAAATGCAAAATGCCGAAAAGGAGTTTTCGCTAATCAGAATGTGGGGCACAATCGGCTGGATTGCGGCCGGACTGCTGATTGGATGGCTAGCCCTTGAAAAGAATCAACAACTCGATCAGACCTTTCGGATCGCGGCAGGCGTATCGCTAGCCCTAGGGTTCTTTAGCTTTATGCTTCCAAACACTCCACCTCCCAAAGCGGGAACTCCGGCTAACCTTGGAGAGATCGTTGGTCTAGATGCGTTGCGGTTATTAAAAGATAAGAACTTTCTGATCTTCTTTTTATCGTCGTTGCTCATTTGCATTCCACTTGCTTTTTATTACCAAGAGACCAATATGTTTTTGAACGAGCTTGGCATGGAAAACGCTGCCTCTAAGATGACGATGGGCCAAATGAGCGAAACGATATTTTTATTTTTAATGCCATTATTTTTTGCCAGGCTCGGTGTAAAGAAAATGCTATTGATCGGCATGGCCGCCTGGGTACTTCGATACATCCTTTTTAGTTATGGCAATATCGATAGTGGCCTATGGATGCTCTACGCCGGTATCATTTTACATGGCATTTGTTACGACTTCTTTTTTGTGACCGGACAGATCTATACCGACCAACTGGCCGGAGAAAAGATACGTTCGTCAGCACAAGGCATGATAACACTGGCCACTTATGGGGTTGGAATGCTAATTGGATTTTGGTTTGCCGGCTACGTTGCCGATCATTATAAAACAGATGCCGGTCACGACTGGGCATCGGTGTGGATGGTTCCGGCCCTTATTGCGGGTGTAATCTTATTATTGTTCGCCCTGCTCTTTAAAGACCCGGCAAAAAAATCGTAACATGAGTAGCTTCAACCATCCTCAACCGGAGAAAAAAAGCCGTCGTGATTTGCTCAAGCAGCTGGGGTTAGGCACGCTGATAACTACCACAAGCATGGTCGCCCATGGAGAAGACCACGCCACTAGAGGCAAGCAGAAAGATCGGCAAGCTTCAAAAGCGCCTGCACCCCATAAAAATCGGACAGAACGGCTTTTATTAAAGGGAAATATTCATCATTCGGTCTGCTCTTGGACCTATGGATTTTTATCGCTCTCGCAATTATGCGATGTTGCCAATTCTATTGGTATTGGCGCGATCGATCTTGTAAAGCCTGCCGACTTCTCTATATTAAAAGAAAAGAACGTTGCTTGTTCAATGTGCTATACCGCTGGAGAAACTAGTTTAACAAAAGGATTTAATGACAAAAATCACCACAGCTGGTTAATTAGGGACTATTTGGAAGCCATTCCACTGGTGGCGAAGGCCGGATACAAGAACCTTATCTGTTTTAGCGGCAATCGTAATGGGATGGATGATGAGACTGGGTTACAAAATTGCAAAGAGGGATTACTGCAAATTATGGGAGCTGCCGAAAAGTTTGGTATCACCATTCAAATGGAGCTCTTTAACAGCAAAGTCGATCATAGAGATTATATGGCCGATAAAAGCTCCTGGGGTATTGAGTTATGTAAACGGATCGGCTCACCTAATTTCAAATTACTCTACGACATCTACCACATGCAGGTCAACGAAGGAGATATAATCAGAACCATTCAGGATCACCATCAATGGTTTGGTCATTACCATACGGCCGGTGTGCCAGGCCGCCACGAAATCGATGAAACGCAAGAATTGCATTACCCGGCCATCATGCGAGCCATTCATGCCACCGGCTACAAAGGTTACGTAGCGCAAGAATTTATAGCTAGAAAAAAAGACCCCCAAGAAAAAATCGAAGCCCTTCGCAACGCCATTCAAATTTGTGACATTTAAAATGATCGTATATGCCTTCTGTACAGTATGACGCTATAGTAGTTGGTTCTGGAATAAGCGGTGGTTGGGCCGCCAAGGAACTGACTGAAAAAGGATTAAACGTGTTATTGCTAGAACGAGGACGTGACATTGAGCACATCAAAGACTATGTAACAGCCAACAAAGAGGCGTGGGAGTTTCCACACCGCGGCCTTATGCCAACGCAACAGATGCTACAAGACTACCCGGTACTCAAACGTGATTATCCGCTCAATGAAACCGTACTTGATCTATGGGTCAAAGACAAAGAATCACCCTATACAGAAACAAAGCCCTTCTCTTGGTTTAGAGGCTACCATGTAGGGGGTCGCTCTCTGATGTGGGGAAGACAGAGCTACCGGTTTAACAGGTGGGACTTTGAAGCCAATCTGGTCGACGGCCACGGAGTGGATTGGCCAATTCGCTACGAAGATCTGGCTCCTTGGTACAGTTATGTAGAAAAATTTGCCGGCATTCAAGGCAGTAAAGAAGGGCTCGATGTTTTGCCCGATGGAGAATTTATGCCGGCTATGGAAATGAATTGTGTTGAAAAAGATGTGGCCGCAAAGATCAAAAATTCATTCAAGGGGTCACGTCATATGTTTATCGGAAGAAGCGCAAATATTACCGTGCCTCATCAAGACAGGGTCAATTGCCAATACCGAAATCGGTGCTGGAGAGGATGTCCGTTTGGCGGTTACTTTAGCACACAGTCCTCCACTTTACCAGCGGCAATGAAAACTGGACGTCTTACCCTTCGCCCCTACTCGATCGTAACACAAGTGCTTTACGATAAGGACAAACAAAAAGCATCTGGAGTAGAGGTGCTGGATGCCATTGACAATAAGACCTACACCTTTAATGCCAAGATAATTTTTTTATGCGCCTCCTCTTTTAATTCAACCTGGATTTTGATGAATTCGGCTACCAACATTTGGCCCGAGGGTTTAGGCAGCAGCAGCGGAGAACTAGGACATAATGTAATGGACCACCATTTTAGGTTAGGAGCTAGTGGAAAGACCCTCGAATTCAACGATCGCTATCAATATGGCCGAAGACCTACCGGTATTTACATACCTCGCTTTAGAAATATATACAACGATAAAAGAGACTATGTGCGGGGCTTTGGCTACCAGGGAGGTGCAGGGCGCGGTCGTGGCGTAGAGGTGCCCGAGTTTACGATCGGAGCCTCCCTCAAAGAAGCCTTAAGTATGCCATCCGATCACTGGGGAATGGGCATCATGGGATTCGGAGAAATGCTTCCCTATCACGAGAATAAAATTTCGCTAGATAAAAACGTAAAAGACAAATGGGGATTACCGGTTCTCAATATGGATGTAGAGATCAAGGAAAATGAAAAAAAGATGCGGCAAGACATGATGAACGATGCCAAAGAAATGCTAGAAGCCGCAGGACTAGAAGATGTGCAAACCTACGACTACGGGTATGAAGTAGGTATGGGCATTCATGAAATGGGCACTGCTCGCATGGGCCGAGACCCCAAAACTTCGGTGCTTAACGGCGATAATCAAGTTTGGGATTGCAAGAACGTATTTGTAACTGACGGGGCTTGCATGACCAGCGCCTCTTGTGTTAACCCCTCACTGACTTATATGGCTATGACAGCCCGTGCGGCCGACAAAGCCGTTACTGAATTAAAAAAAGGAAATCTGTAAACCCTGTAAGATGAACAGAAGAGAATTACTAAGATCGATCGCCCTGCTCACCGGTGCCACGGTGGTGGGTGGAGAGTTTTTACTCAGCGGTTGCAAAAATCCGGCAGCCGGAAGCCTGCAGCTTTCTCCAGCTATGATCAACTTGTTAAATGAAGTAGCAGAAACCATTTTACCGGCCACCGATACACCAGGTGCTAAGGCAGCTGCGGTGGGCGATTTTATGAAAGTAATGGTAAGTGATTGCTATACAAAAGAGCAGCAAGACGTTTTTGTAAAAGGAATCACCGACATTGATAAAAAAGCTCAAGCCTCCACTCAGCAAACATTTCTGAATTGTACCCCCGAACAGCGGCATGCCCTTTTGACTTCGCTAGAAAAAGAGGCAAAGGCCTACAATGAGGCCAGAGAAGATAAAAAAGCTCCCGCGCATTACTATACACTCATGAAGCAACTCACCCTTTGGGGATTTTTTACCTCAAAAACAGGAATGACTGAAACGCTGCGACACCTGCCTGTACCAGGTCGGTACGACGGAAATGCTCCTTATAGTAAAGGTGAAAAAGCGTGGGCCGAGTAAATAAACTGCGTTGAACTATGAAGACAAGAAGATCCTTTCTAAAGACAGCCGGGGCACTTGCAGCAGGCGCATCGCTTTACCCGCAGTGGGTCGGTGCTGCAAAAGGTAATCCAAGACCCTTCGGTATTCAACTCTATACGCTTCGCAATGAATTGCCAGGAAAAGCCAGAGAGCTATTACAGCAGCTGGCCAAGCAAGGCTACAGCTATATCGAAAGCTATGAAGGGCCTGAGGGTATATATTGGAATCACAGCCCCAAGGCATTTAAGGAGTACCTCGATAACCTTGGCCTAAAAATGGTATCAAGTCATTGTGACGTAAGTAAGAACTTTGAGCGAAAAGCAGCAGATGCTGCCTCTATTGGCTTAAAATACTTGATCTGCCCATGGGTAGGACCGCAACGCTCGATCGATGCTTTTAAAAAAATTGCCCAACAGTTCAACGAGATGGGAGCCATCTGTAAAAAGAATGGAATACGCTTTGCTTACCACAATCACGATTACTCATTTAAAACGGTAGAAGAGCAAATTCCACAAGCCGTGTTGCTTAAAGAAACCGATCCAGCATTAGTAGATTTTGAATTGGATATCTATTGGGTCAACTATGCCGGTCAGGATCCCTTACAGTGGATCGCTAATTATCCCAATCGATTTAAGCTATGCCATGTAAAAGATAAGAGCCGAGCCCCCTACCCAAAAGAGGGTTATCTGTCAGTTGACCTAGGTACCGGAAGTATCGACTTTAAAAAAATACTACCTAAGGCCGTAGACCTTGGAATGGAATACCTCATCGTAGAACAAGAGTTCTACCCAAATGGAAGCCAGATCGAAGCTGCGGCCACCGGGGCTGCGTATATGAAACGATTACGCTTTTGATAAACTAGCCAGCGCCTCGATAAGCTGACCGACTTTTTGAGGATCAATAGCCGGATTTTGATAACTCTCGGCACTATTGGCAAAAGCAGGATGAACAAACTGCATGTTACTCTTAACCAAGGTGCGTAGCGAAGAGTGAAACTCTACACATCCTGTTTGCAATGCTAAAGCCGCCACATTGTCGGGTCTTACCCCACTGCCAGGCATAATTACGATGCGATCGTTGGCTTGTTGCTGCAAGCGAGCAATCAAGTCTACTCCTTCTGGAGCCGTGGGCTGTTGCCCGGACGTTAAAATACGTTCACATCCAATATCGATAAGTTGCTCCAGGGCTTGTTCGGGCTCTAGGCAGCGATCAAAAGCACGGTGAAAAGTGACTCCCATTGGATAGGCTAGCTCTATCAGTTTCGCCGATCGCTGCCAATCGATGTGTCCATTGGCTTGCAGTAGGCCGATTACCACGCCATCACATTGCAAAGATTTGCAAAGAAGCACATCTTGCTGAATTATGGCAAATTCCTGATCGTTGTATAAAAAATCTCCACCCCTAGGTCGTATGATTGGATAAAGAGAAACTGAAAAAGTTTCGCGACAGTGACGGATGGTACCATAACTTGGTGTTACGCCCCCCTCTGAGAGCGAAGCACAAAGTTCAATACGGTGAGCCCCTCCTTGCACCGCAAGGCGGGTAGTTTCAAAATCGGTAGTCGCGATCTCAATTAGATAAGAGGAGGCTGTAGGCATAGTGCTCATGTAAAATAACTTTTAGCGACAATTAGTTTTTCTTCTGTTGCAGAGCGAAGAGCATAGCTAAATCCGGGATGAATCGCATACGCTCCGGTATTACCCTTGTTATCCAATGCCAAAAAGGCTACCTGAATATCCTTGGCCTTTTCCTTTTTGATACGTATCACTCTTTCGATCAATGCCTGGCAAGCAGCTTCGGGTGATCTTCCCTGCCGCATGGCCTCTACTACCATACTGGCGCCGGCCACCCTAATAACATCTTCTCCTTGCCCGGTAGCCACACAAGCCCCTACCTCATTGTCAACATACAATCCGGCACCAATGATAGGAGAATCTCCTACTCTACCACGCATCTTAAAGCCGGCACCACTAGTGGTACAACTTCCGCTAAGATGCCCAAACATATCGAGGGCCAACATACCAATAGTGTCGTGATTCCACTCTCCATTGGGCAATTTTGCGGGAGCAAATGGACCATGCCCTTTTTGATTTTCGATATTGATACGAGGCGAGCGGTAATTCGATCGCTTAAGCCACTCCTCGTACGATGCTTGCGCAGTTTTCGATAAGACCTTAGGCTCAAGCGTAAATCCTTCTGCCTGGGCAAATTGCTGTGCACCTTCTCCAACTAGCATCACATGAGGTGTTTTTTCCATAACACGCCTTGCCACACATATCGGATGTTTGATGCGCTCCAAAAAAGCAACGGCACCGCAGTTGAATGCTTCGTCCATTATACAAGCATCCAGTGTTACTATTCCATCGCGATCTGGATTAGCACCTAAACCAACACAACAATTGAGTGATTCCTCTGTGACCATTACGCCTCTTTCGACCGCATCCAGGGCTCTTCCCTCGTTGGTTAAAATAGTCCAGGCCGCTTTATTGGCTTCCAGTCCTGCATCCCACGTAGAGATAACTACAGGGCTGATGATTGCAGCGGTATTCTTGAGGGGCTGGCCACTAGGCTTGCTTTCGATACCGTTAATATCGGTGTTGGTATTAGAAGTAGCCGTTGCACTCGCAGCTTGCGCAGCGGTTAAACCGGCACCCAGACTAAATGCCGTTGCTCGAATAAATTTTCGTCGGTTATACATTGCTTAAAGATAGTACGATAGAGTTATTAACAAACACGGCGTACTGCAATTATGACTACTAAACAATCAATAACTTTACGACATGCCAAACCGATCAGTCGAAGCTGTCTATACAGCACCCTCTCCTCATATGGTGGGAGATGGTTTTAGGGTTCATCATTTTTTTCCAGACGGAGTCATTCAAGACAAGCAACGCATGAGTCCGTTCTTTATGTTAGACTATGCTTCTCCATTCACTTTTACGCCTACCGATACTCCCCGCGGCGTGGGCGTACACCCGCATCGAGGATTTGAGACCGTAACAATCGCTTACCAGGGAAAGATTGCCCATCACGACAGTGCTGGCAACCACGGTGTAATTGATGCCGGTGACGTACAATGGATGACGGCCGGCTCGGGTGTACTGCACAAAGAATATCACGATAAAGAATTTGCTGCCCAAGGTGGCCTCTTTCAAATGGTGCAACTCTGGGTCAACCTGCCCAAGGCGCATAAAATGACAGCCCCCCGCTACCAGGAACTACCCGCTGCTGGCATGGCCCGCTACCCATTACAAGGGGGAGAAATAGAAATTATTGCCGGAGCCTACAAAGAAATGAAAGGACCCGCGGCCACCTTTAGCCCATTGCACGTATACAATGTGCGCCTCGAAAGCGATGCCCATTGCACCCTCTCATTTCCTTCGCACTATAATACGGCGTTGGTCGTTATCAAAGGGGCCATACTAGTCGATGACCAACTAGCACAAGCCAATCAATTCGTATTACTTTGTAATGATGGCGAGGAATTCAAGCTAACTGCTACAGAAAACTGCATTGTACTGGTTTTATCGGGAGAACCACTGGGGGAACCTATAGCGGCCTATGGCCCCTTCTTGATGAACAGTTGGAAAGAGATCGAGCAGGCCGTAGTAGATTTTAATGAGGGAAAATTTGGGATATTGTCCGATCACTGAGATCTTCAAAAAACCGGCTATGAAAAATATGTTTCGTTCACCCATATCCTGCCTGTCACTGATTCTTATTTCGTTGACCTTTCTACAAAATGTATCGGCTCAACCACTACTACCGCTCGTCCCCTATCCCAATAGTGTAATTGAGCAAAAGGGAAGCTTTACGCTGCCACAAATAGTTACAGTATTAGTAGAGGAAGATCCAAACGGTCAACTTGCATTTACTTCTCTGTTACTAGAGGATATCAAAAAGAGTTGGAATGTGCAGGCTCGACTTGCGCAAAAACAAGAAACAGCGCTGGTTCGCATCATTACTAAAAGCAAAGACCCGCAACGTAAACCCGGCTACGAGATGAACGTTACCAACGAGGGGATTCTTATAAGGGCAAGTAATTTGGAAGGTGCCTTTTATGCCACGCGTACGTTACTACAACTTCTGCAACGAAACAAAAATGGAAATTGGGAATCACCAGCCGTTTTTATCGAAGATTTTCCTCGCTTCACTTACCGCGGAATGCACCTAGACGTTGGAAGACATTTTTTTCCGGTTGCTGTCATCAAGCAATATATTGATTGGCTCGCTTATCATAAACTCAACAAATTTCATTGGCATTTAACAGAGGACCAGGGCTGGAGAATCGAAATTAAGCAGTTTCCACTGCTGACTAGCATAGGCGGATGGCGCAATGGCACGATTATAGGTCGATATCCCGGCAAGGGTAATGATAATACCCCACACGGAGGTTTTTACACCCAAGCCGAAATTCGCGAAGTAGTCAACTATGCTCAACAGCGCTTTATAGAAGTAATACCCGAAATTGAAATGCCCGGCCATAGCAGTGCCGCTATTGCTGCGTATCCATGGTTAAGTTGTTTTCCGAATAAGCCTACGGCTATTCCCGCCACTATGATCTCGCAGGCTTCCGATCAAAAACAAAAAGAAGGAGCCATTAAACTCGTACAAGAGACCTGGGGCGTTTTTGATGATGTCTTTTGTGCGGGCAATGACTCCACCTTTGTTTTTCTAGAAAAGGTAATCGACGAGGTGAGTGCTCTTTTTCCCTCCTCCTATTTTCATATTGGAGGGGATGAATGCCCAAAAAATCACTGGAAAAAATGTGCGCGTTGCCAACAACGCATACAATCACTTCAGCTAAAAGATGAACACGAGCTGCAGAGTTATTTTGTAAAGCGAATAGAAAACTATTTGAATAAAAAAGGAAAAACGCTGATAGGATGGGACGAAATCTTAGAGGGAGGACTGGCACCCAATGCAGTGGTAATGAGTTGGCGCGGAGAAAGCGGAGGAATTGAAGCCGCCAAAGAAAAGCATGAGGTTATTATGACACCGGGGAGTCCAGTGTATTTCGATCATTCCCAAAGCGAAAACGAAGACTCTGTAACCATTGGAGGATACAACTCTCTCGAAAAAGTATATCGGTACGACCCGGTTCCACCCGCATTGGCCGGAGGGTACGAAAACTACGTGTTGGGAACTCAGGCAAATGTCTGGACCGAGTACATGGCTTATCCCACTAAGATCCAATACATGATCTTTCCACGTATCGCAGCTTTGAGTGAAGTGGGTTGGACAGTACCCTCGCAAAAAAGCTGGACCGCCTTCGAAAAAAGATTAACTTTTTTCTTCGAACGCTATAAGCAATGGGGAGTGCAAACTAGTTCAGCCTACTTTGAAATTACAGCAGGCATTACAGCCCAACCAGGGAATCCAGGCTTGGCTTTATCACTAAGCACCAAGGCTCCTGGCACAATAATGGAATGGGTTCAAAACAACACGACGGCTCCTTATCGCGGTGCACTACCTATTACAAAAAGTGGCGTGATACGCGCAGTAAGCAAAGACAGCCTAACCGGTATTACAAAAAGTCGCTACGAGCAATTATTTCACATGCATAAAGCCGCTGGAAAAAAAATCACTCTTACTACCCCGGCTTCCAAAAATTATCCTGGCGATGGCGCCTTTACCTTGGTCAATGGTATCAAAGCTAATAAGGGCTATAGCCGAACTAGAGATTATTTGGGATTTAGCGGCACGGATGCTGAGGCGGTGATTGATCTGGGTGAGAGAACCACCCTTAACTCGGTAGAGGTCTCCTTTTTGCAACAACCTAGCAGTTGGATCTATCCTCCATCTGCCATAGAGGTTCATAGCTCGGAGGATGGAATTCGTTTTAGCCCGATTGAGACAGTTCAATTGAATGCCAACGATTTTATTGAGAGCAGAATGAAGAGTAAAGAATTGAAAATAAATGCGAAGTGTCGTTTTATTAAAGTACTAGTAAAGAACTATGGCGCTATTCCGACCGGCCAAGCTGGAGAAGGAAAGCCCGCCTGGCTTTTTCTAGATGAGATTAGCGTATATTAATTTTTTACTTATTTACGCATAAACCCGCAAAATCCCGCACTTCCCTTGAACTTAATAAATTATTTTTGTAAGTAAATAGTTTTCATGCCCAAAAAGAAATCCTTTACCAACCTTGCCGACAGTTTTGAAAAAATACCGGTAAAAATTGTAGAGGACTCCAAAGACGGATCGCGCTGGGTTGCCCAACAGATCGCTGCGCTTATAAAAGACAAACAGAAGAAAAAAGAAAAATGCGTCTTGGGACTGGCCACGGGCTCTACACCCCGTTCGCTGTATGCTGAATTGGTGCGCCTGCACCGCGAAGAGGGACTCAGCTTTAAAAATGTCATCAGCTTTAACCTCGACGAATACTACCCGATCGAACCCCAGGCCTTGCAAAGCTATCACCGCTTTATGCGAGCCAACTTATTCGATCATATTGACATTTCGCCCAAGAACATTCATATACCCGACGGGCAAACACCGAAAGAAAAAATAAAGGAGCATTGCCGTACCTATGAAAGAATGATCGAAGAGGCCGGAGGCATTGATCTGCAAATTCTGGGAATTGGCAATAACGGGCATATAGGATTCAATGAGCCCGGATCGGGACTCTATTCTAAGACAAGACTAATTACGCTCGACAACTCAACCCGCATGGCTAATGCTTATGAATTTGCCAATATCGCGGAGGTCCCTAGGTTGGCCATCACCATGGGAATTAGTACAATTTTAAAAGCTAGAAAAATAATTTTGATGGCTTGGGGCTCTGCCAAAGCGCCCGTAATAAAGCAATCTGTAGAGGATGACGACAGCGAAAGTGTTCCTGCTTCTCTGCTACAAAATCACGAGGACGTTCTTTTTGTTACTGATAAAAACGCAGCTGCCGAATTGACTCGATTTAAATCTCCTTGGCTTACTGGAGACTGCGAGTGGACTCCTCAGATGATTAAAAAGGCGGTCGTTAATATGGCACTCAAGCTACAAAAGCCAGTGCTCAGTTTAACCAGCAGCGATTACAATGAGTTTGGTCTCGGAGATCTACTTGTAGAAAAGGGCGATGTCTACGAAATCAACTTACAAGTATACTACCTATTGCGCGATACCTTAACTGGCTGGCCAGGTGGAAAACCAAATGTATTGATTCCTGCCCATCCTGAGCGTTCCACCCCTTGGCCTAAAAAAGTAGTTATTTTTTCTCCTCATCCCGATGATGATATTATAAGCATGGGGGGTACTTTTCAGCGGCTACACGACCAGGGCCATGAGGTGCATGTAGCCTACCAGACCAGTGGTAACATAGCGGTTACGGATGAGTTTGTTACACGATACCTAGATTTCGCCATCGGTTTTGAATCTATTGCCGGCATCAACACCAATAAAACAAAAAAGATTCTTGCCGATGCACAACGTTTTTTAGCTAAGAAAAAATCGCACCAGGTCGACACCCCCATGATCCGAAACATCAAGGGACTTATTCGACGGGGTGAGGCCAAAGCGACTTGTCGCTATGTTGGCATACCCGAATCACAGATTCACTTTATGCATCTCCCCTTTTACGAAACTGGAACCATAGAAAAGAAACCGCTTTCAGAAAAGGATATTAAACAGACCATCGAGCTGCTGCGACAGCTTAAACCTCAACAGGTATATTGCGCCGGAGACTTTGCCGACCCGCATGGTACCCACATCGTTTGTTTTAATGCGGTGGTTGAAGCCCTTCGTCGCATTAAAGCCGCCGGTGATCCGTGGATCAACGATTGTTGGCTTTGGCTGTACAAGGGAGCCTGGCAAGAGTGGAATATCGAAGAGATCGAAATGGCCGTTCCGATGAGTCCCGACCAGGTGCTTAAAAAGAGATACGGCATCTTTATTCACCAGTCGCAAAAAGACATGGTGCCCTTCCAGGGTGCCGATTCTAGAGAATTTTGGCAGCGAGCCGAAGAAAGAAATGCCAAAACAGCCTCCCTATATGCCGATCTGGGCCTAACCCATTACGCAGCAATAGAGGCTTTTGTACGCTGGCATTATTGATTTTTAATGTATATTTGCAACCCTTTGGCACCTGTGCAACCCCTGTTGCTTCAGCTGCCGGTCTGGCCCCGTAGCTCAACTGAATAGAGCATTTGACTACGGATCAAAAGGTTTCAGGTTTGAATCCTGACGGGGTCACAAAGCCCTCAGCACGAAGTGCTGGGGGCTTTTTCATTTGGGGCGTGGCAAGCTTGCTTGCCTAAGCATCCAAGTGAAAAAGCCCCACACGGCTTAGCCGTGCAGGGCTTTGGGTAAGACCAATGCGAATAGGATCATTGAGCATCGCGAAATGAATCCTTTCTCAAAGAAAAAATCATTGAGCATCGCGAAATGAATCCTGCTCATGGCAAAGCCATACAGAGCACTATTCCACTATCACTTGGGTAGAGAACACCGTGCGCTTAAAATAGTCGACCAGCATCACCACATAGGTTCCCTTTGATGACATAGCAGGTAGGGAGAAAGAGTGTGTGCTATTCTTGGATTGCATAGTAACAGAACGCTCCAAAACCACCCGTCCGGTCATATCAGAAACCAGCACGGTATAATCGCCGGCTTCGGCTATGTTTTGAACACGTATACTAAAGTTTCCTGTGCTTACGGGGTTTGGAAAAACAGTAAAAGAGGGAGCCTTGGATACGTTTTTAGCTGGGGCGGTTACACTCGTTACAGCTGCTTTTTCGGTTGAAGCTACACGGGGAACAGACAAAATAAAGCTGCTGGCCATGTCAGAAATATTACCAAACCCAGGAATGGCGCTGGCATCAACCGGCTCAGCTTTGAGATGATGGATATCGTTAATCCTGAAAAGATGTTGAGAAAGTTGTAACGTACGAGAGCTACCACAACTAACTAAAAGGCCTCCCCTCTCGTCTACGGCAGCCCCATTGGTAGTAAACCCAGCAGGCAACCCTTCGATCTGACCGAGATAGCGAGCCATACGCTGGTCAATATTGATGGAGAAAACAAAATTGCTTTGTGTTATCAAAATAAGGTTACCGTTTTTATCGGCCACCATATCGCCGCCCCAAGAGGTACAACTAGACTTAACAAAAACACTGTTAGAAGCATCGTCAGTTAAAACACCCAAGTCTACAATGGTGGGTACCCCGCTAGTAGAAAAGCGAATCAAATGCTCAGCATCATTAGTAAGTGCGTAGCCATAGCCATCTGAACCAATGGTCATACGGGTTACTTGGTTAGCTATATCGTTGCGATTACGAAGCAAGTTTAGTGACTGCTGACTAAGGGCCGTAAACCGAGGGCTCTTTTTGTCGAGATCAATGTAACGAAGTTCAGAAGCGTATTGCGGAAAATAGAAGATTCGGTTGGACCGTTGGTCATAGGCCATAGAGGCAACGGCACCACCCAAAGGCGTTTTAAGAGTATCTCCATCCGTTCCCAGACTGGCATAGTTACGTTGTACATCAAATATGTCTTTGACTAGAGATCGTCCAGCAGCGTCCACCTCGCGCAAATTAGCATACTGCAAGGGCGTAGCAGGATCCGAAGACATTACAAAAATGCCTCTCGAAGAAGACTGCGCAGCGGCAATAAAGGCTGAAGAGCTTAATAAAAGACTAAAAGCTGTTTTTCTGATAGACATAGGGAAAAGATTTTTGGATATTAACGATGTAAATATAAATCTTTTTTAAAAATAAAAAGTAAAGGATTTGCCCTAATTTCATTGACAACAATCCCTTCTACCCCATGTACAGGTCGGTCATTTTGGTTCCTTTTTATTTTTTGCTGACAATCGGTTTTCTTCAAGCACAGTCAGATAGCTTAACAACCGCTAAAGATATTAACCAGCTGGCCGCATTTACCAACGCAGATTATAACATGGGGCCCACTCCAATTGGTAAGAATACCTCATTTAACGTCTATATCAAGAACATAACGGCTAATGATACACTTTGGATTTCCGATGTTAAAGTAGGTTGTGGTTGTACTACCCCTAAGTACAGGGTCAATGAACCGATTGCGCCAGGCCAAACATCGTTTGTAACGCTTGGCTTTACAGGCAGTGCCCGCGGAGAATTTATTAAATATGCAGATATTGTATTTAAAAGTGGGCAGACCAAGCAAATAAAATTCTATGGACAAGCCATAACCGATACGCTACCCAGTACGCCTCCCTTAAAGCAATAGAGCATTTTTTAGCCTGAGAACAGCCAGCGTTTCCTATTACTACTTTAATTGTCGAAAACGAAGAATTCGCTCATAGCATGCAGGTAATAACTGTTGAAATCGTTCGTAAGTTGCTTTAGCTATGTTCTGGCTATCAAAGGGCACAAATTTTACAAATTCCTCGCCGGTGCCAGCGTTGCGCCCATACTTATACTCATTGGTAAACCAACCATCCTGCTGCAGTTGTATCCCCTTGAGCATTGTGTTGGGAACACTGATATAGAAAGCATCTGCCACTAATCTGGCTTCATTTACCATCTGTTGTTGCCCACGGAGTGCTAGATAGGCTTCTTTGGCCGTTTCTATAGCGGGATCAATTAGCTCCACTTGCTTCTGCAACACCCCTCGATAGCGATAACCCTCTTTATCACGGTAGTGATACAGCTCAGTTAAAACGGCGGCGATGGTATCGCGCAGATAAGGATAATGAGTACACCCTAAAATGAGCGTATTGAGCGGCAGGATATTCGGCTGCTGCCGCATTTTTTCTAGAAGCGATACCAAGTGGTAACGAACATAATTGACTGGATCATTGAGTTGCAAGTCCAAACATCGACCCTTATCATCAAACTCACAGAGCAGACTATTTCCGGTTTTAACAAAGCCATAAATAGATAACAAGGCACTATCGACAGGATATGTGGCATGCGTAAACGAAGGGCCTTTATACTCCTGTCGAAGGCTCGTAGCCTCGGGAGCAAAAAAACTCCAGTCCCTGTCTATACTCTCGGCGAGCCCAAATCCACCTTGGCTAACGATGGAGAGCTTTCCTAAGCCCATAGAATCGGCCATTTGTTGTAAAGAGCGAGGATATCCATTAGAGGCCACCGTTCCAGCTGTGGCGAAAACGCCAATAGTGCCCTTATTTTTTTGTTGATAGCGAAGGGCGGCCAACGAACCAGCATTGATAACGCCAACCACCGGTACACTCCCCCATCCAGCGCTCATTACAAATTTCTTTATATCGTCCAACGCATAAGCAGTAGCCGTATTGCAGGCTATGACTAGCATTTTTACGGGATCTTTTGAACTAAATGTAAATGGGCTAGAAAGATCAATATTGCGCACACTTGTTTGTTGCCCTAGTAAGAATCGCATGTTTTTTAAAACATGCTCCTTGAGCAGATCAGTCTTCGAGGCCGCCGCATAATTTCCATAGGGCATGTTAGCTTGATCGGCCAGATACTGAAAACGTTCTGCCGCAAAATCAGGCACACCGTCGGCACCGGGTTGTCCGGTACGATTATTGAATGCATCGAGCGTGAGTATCGCCTCCAACACAGTAAGACCTCCGGTTCCAGAATCAAAGACTCCAAT
>CANGYW010000021.1 GCA_947458335.1 Chitinophagaceae bacterium
ACTTCCCAACTCCTGAATAGACCGCGCGGTAGAGTGTAATTCTTGCTCTAGCTTTAGTAAGCGGTCGCTATTGAGCTCAGTTGCATTCCTCATTTTAGTTATCTGCTCGTCAAGCTCGGCAGAACTTCGTCCTAAGGTTTCGAACTCCGAAATACCCGACATCATCAAAGTAGTTCCAGTTTTAACCTCGCCCAAGCTCACCGATACCTGCTGAGCATTCGTAGCTATCTCGTTCATACTGTCACGAATCATATCGCTCAACTTGTAGTAGTCGTAATTGAGTTTATCGAGACGAACAATATGCGTCTGCAGTGTATCTATATACCCAGTGGTAACCTGCTCTATTCGGTCGTGTACCGCTACGGTGTCCTGTGGATTTTCAGCAACCGTATCGAGCAGATCGGGGAAAATACGCTCCCACTTATAATAGAAAGGCTTTTTCTTGAATTGAAAAGCAGAGAAAGCAAAAACAAGTATCTCGGTACACAGTCCAGCAATTAGGATTTCATCTTCGTATTCCCACTCTAAAAACTTAGCAATTACTCCTGTTAGAATTACGATAGCACCCAGACTATAGAAGAGATTGAATTTGTCGATTCTTTTGAACGAAAGCAGCATAGGTCAGTATTTAAGGGCAATGAAAGCTTGAATCTTATAACAAGATTTCATGCTTTTTTTGCTCCTCAAAGTTCCCCTAGCTCCTTAAAATTGATTGTAGAATATTATTGATTTTATTGTAGTTTTTGAACGACAATAAAATAAGACAAAGCACCTACAAAATTATTTTTTCTCTCTCAGATTACTATTGCGGAATCCGTAACTAAAGTATAAAAAAAGACCCAGCCCCATCCAGGCAAAAAACCAACTCCAGCTTATAGCCGGTATTTCTATCATCAGATACATACAAGACAACATGCCAAGCACCGGAATTAACGACCAGTTTTTAACAATCGAAAAAATCGCAATTAGAACGGCCGCAACAAAATAGGTAATAAAAAGAAGCTCCTGATAACCCTCGTTGAGTACATTAGAAAAAGCGCTGACCAGCCGATCGCTCGTTAAGTAAAAAAAGAGTAATACAATAGCCGGCACCCAGAATTTTCCATTGATATACGGAAGACTAAATTGCCCGGGTGCTTTCTGAATAGCTGGTAATAATAAGACCCCTCCGGATACCAACACGAAAGCAAACAAAGTGCCAATACTGGTTAAATCGGTTACCAGGCCGCTTTGCAGAAAAAGAGCACCAACTCCAACGATAACACCAGTAAGTATGGTTGCAAAACCTGGCGTTTGATAGCGAGTGTTAATCTTACCAAACCTTTTTGGCAATAACCCATCTCGACTCATGCTCATCCAAATGCGAGGCTGCCCAATCTGAAATACTAATAAAACAGAGGTAGTCGCCACTACCGCACTAACAGAAACGATATTTTCTATCCAAGGGGCACGATTTTCGAAAACAAATGCAAGCGGATCACTAACACCCTTAAATAAGGAATAGTTTTCCATACCAGTTAATACGAGCGCAATCAAAATATACAGTACGGTGCAGATTAAAAGCGAATAGATCATACCCCTTGGCATATCTCGCTGCGGATTTTTACATTCTTCGGCTGTAGTAGAGATGGCATCAAATCCAATATAGGCATAAAAAACAGCGGATACGCCCTTTAGAACGCCCGAAAATCCATTGGGCATAAAGGGCATCCAATTATTGGTGTCAACATAAAAAGCACCGGCTCCGATTACAAACAAAATGACCAGTACTTTAAAAATTACCATCGCATTAGCCGATTTTTTACTTTGGCTAATACCGGTGTACGCTAGCCAGGTAATAAGAGCCACAATTACAAAAGCAGGAAGATTAAAAAAAACTTTAAGCGAACCAATAACGGGAGCTTGCTGATACGCCTCTATAGCAAAGCGGTACGAGGTAAGCAAAGCAGGCTCAATATCAGCTCCACTTTGCAACGCTTGGGTGGCCTCTCTGTAGGCGTTGGCAGCTGTGACAGGGTCAACCAACATCCAATCTGGGAGATGAATATTAAAAATATGAACCAACAGATTATTAAAATACCCGCTCCACGAAATCGCTACTACAATATTGCCGATGGCATATTCTAAGATTAGCGCCCACCCTATAATCCAGGCAACCAATTCGCCGAATGTAACATACGAATAGGTATAAGCACTACCCGCTACCGGTACACGGCTGGAGAACTCCGCGTAACAGAGTGCAGAAAAACCACAGGTAATGGCAGTAATTATAAAAAGTAACGAAATACCGGGTCCTCCATGGTAAGCCGCTCCGCCAATAGTTGAAAAAACACCGGCACCAATTACGGCTGCAATACCCAGAAAAGTCAGATCCTTTACACCCAACACTTTCTTTAACGAAGACCCCTGTTCAGAATCTTTTTCGTGTGAAGCACGAATCGACTCAATAGATTTCTTTCTTAATAACGAAGACCACATAAGCATTAGTTAAGTAAATAATTAAACGTCACGCTGTATTAGATAGGCGGCTAATTCCCGAAGGGGTACTTTACGAGCTGAAAGTACTGCTATTTGTTCCAGATTATCCAAGGCCTTATCTAAAAACTGCTGTTTTAAAGAAAGTGCCCATTGGTCTATTCCACAATTTCGATAAATGGCCAATACCTGATCCACTTTATCGGAAGGAGTAGACTGCAAAAGCGAAAGAAGTGATTGTTTATCAGAAGGCGAAGCTGTTTGCAGAGCGTGAATTAATAAAAAGGTTTTCTTATTGGCCAAAATATCGCCCCCAACTTGCTTTCCAAATTTCTCCGGATCTCCGAAAGCATCCAAATAATCATCTTGTACCTGAAAGGCAAGTCCTAATTGCAATCCAAACGAATAGATCAATTCTTGATTACGCTGTCCCGCGCCGCCGATAATGGCTCCCATCTGTAAAGCACAGGCCAACAGTACAGAGGTTTTTAGCTTGATCATGTGCAGGTATTCATCAAGCTGCACGTCCGTGCGCTGTTCAAAATCCATGTCTAGCTGTTGTCCTTCACAGACTTCAGTAGCCGTTCGATTAAACAAGGGCAGTAACAATGGCTGAGAGACTCCGCTAATCTTGCTGAGCCAGTGATACGCTTGTATCATCATTACATCTCCGGCAAGTAAGGCTGTATTCTCTCCAAATCGGGTATGAACGGTCGCCACCCCTCTTCGCAGTGGGGCTTTGTCCATCATATCATCATGAATCAGCGTAAAGTTGTGAAAAAGTTCTATTGCCGTAGCGGCAGACCAGGCATCGGGTCTTATATCGTCGAATAACTCATTTCCCAGTAAACAAAGAACCGGTCGAATCCTTTTGCCGCCTATTTGTAAAAAATAGTCGGTAGCCTCGTATAAGCCTACAGGCTGGGCAGGAAACTGCTTTACAGCAAACCGTTCATTAAAAAGAGCCGACAAATCACTAAAAGAATGCATAGCCCAAAATAAGACTCATTTCTTGGTTTTAGGCAATTTGACAGGCGATTTTTTGGCAGATAGCTCTCCTGCCACTACCCATTCGTAGTCTAGCTGGCGTTTAGTAAGATTAGCTGCAATAACCTTGATCCATACTTTATCTCCCATACGGAACTTTCTTCCGGTACGCATACCCAGTAAACAGTAATCGGTTTCGATATGCCGAAAGTCATCATAATCCGATAGCGACACTACGCTAACCAAGCCTTCGCATTTATGCTCGATAGTTTCTACCCAAAATCCAAAATGGGCCACTCCACTAATGATGCCTTCGAACTCTTCTCCCACGTAATTCTTCATGTATTGCACCTGCTTGTACTTATTGGCCGCCCGCTCTGCCTCCATGGCAGCGCGTTCGCGCTCGCTGGTGTGTTTACATTTTTCTTCTAACTTTTTATCGGGCACGACCTTTTTTTGCAAGACATCGAACAAAATTCGATGGGCCTGCACATCGGGGTAACGGCGAATGGGAGAGGTAAAATGACAGTAATTTTCGAACCCAAGTCCATAGTGCCCCACATTATCCGCCGTGTAACGAGCCTTTGCCATGGTACGAATGCCCAACTGCTCTAGCACATGTTGTTCGGGGCGGCCTTTTACATCTTGCAATAACTGATTGAATGAAGCAGCGATCGCATCAGGACTAGACCGATCGAAGGAATGTCCAAACTTTCGAGCAAAATCTACAAAGGGAATAAGCTTTTCTTCATCGGGATCATCATGAATACGGTAGGGAAAAGGAATTGGCTTTTGATCTACTTTTTGCGCAGCGATGAAAGCTGCCACGGTTCTGTTGGCTAGAAGCATAAATTCTTCGATAAGCTGGTGCGACTCTTTACTCTCCTTAACCATTATGCCTATAGGATCTCCATTTTCGTTGAGCTTAAAGCGAACTTCTTGCGAAGAAAAATTTATAGCCCCCTGCTTAAAGCGCTCCGCTCGAAATAATCGGGCCAAGTGATTAAGCTGTAACACTTCGTCTGCAAACAGTCCATTTTGCTCCTCTATAATAGCTTGCACTTCTTCGTAAGTAAATCGGTGATCGGAATATATAACCGTTCTTCCTATCCATTGGTCTTTGATCTGGCCTTGCGGACTTATGGTAAAAATGGTCGAAAATGTTAACTTTTCTTCTTGAGGGCGCAGCGAACAAAGCACATTAGAGATATGCTCCGGCAACATAGGATTGACCCGATCGGGCAGATACACAGAGGTAGCCCTTGCGTAGGCTTCCGCATCCAGCACCGTACCCGGCTCTACATAATGACTTACATCGGCGATATGTACACCAATCTCGAACCATCCGTTCGGCAGTTGCTGAAAAGAGATAGCATCATCGAAATCTTTAGCATCCACCGGATCTATGGTAAAGGTGAGCACTGACCGACAATCTCTTCTTTTGGAAATCTCTTCCGGAGTGATGGTTTCGGGTAAGCGAGCCGACTCTTCGATGGCTTCGTCGCTAAAAGAAAGCGGAAAACCGGCCTCGAGCAAGATCTCTTTCATGGCCGCATCGTTCATATCCTCCTCTTTTAAAATGGTGATTACCTCTCCCATTGGGCGCTTATCATCGCCATCAGCCCATTTGATTACTTTGACCACTACTCGGTCGTTATGATAGGCCCCCTGTAATAGTTGTTTTGGAATAAAAATATCGGGCATTGGCTTGTCGGTCTCTGCCACAAAAAAAGCAAATCCAGTTCCCATTTGCAGCTGTCCAATAAACTCATTTCGTTTGCGCTTAACGACCTCTTTTACCACCCCTTGCATTCTTCCATTGGCTTTTCGCTCTTTGATGGCCACCTTAACCAGGTCTCCGTGGAGGGCCGTGTGCAGATCGCCGGGCCTAACCATGATATCAGTTTCGAGCTGGTCGACCAAAACATAGCCCATGCCCGATCGGGTTAGTTCGAGGGTTCCTTTGACCACCTGTGCCACAGATGACTGGTGGCGCTTTCGTTGCTGTAGCTTTTTCTTACTGTTTTTCCTTCCCATATAAGAGCGATGGTCGTTGAAAGTTCTTAATAAAAGTCAATATCTGTTGATCGAACTGGTCTTTTTGATCGAATAAAAATCGATGCTCAATAGGCAACACATACCAAGGTAGCGAAGCAATCTCGGCACTGAACTTCTCTAATCGAACAGCGTCTTTTTCGGTGGTCACCAAAATGCGATTGCCCGAACTCAGCTGTTCAAATTCGGCCATGATATCTTTAAAATCCTCGATAGTAAAGATGTGATGGTCTCTGTAAGATAGCTGCTGATAGGTAACAGAATGAGTTTCTATAAAATGCTTAAGAGGTCGAGGGTTAGAAATACCGGTAACCAGTAAAACTTCCTCTTTCCCGGTCAATGCATATTTCTCTCTGCTGGTAAGGTGATACGGGGCTCCATAGGCAATCGTTGTAAAATAAACAGTCTGCCCTGCAACTGGGGCTAGCTCTTTTATAATCGAGGAGCGTTGTAGCTCGGTTAAGGTGACCGGACATTTAGTTACCAACAGCATGGTAGCTGCTTTGTAGCGACTTTTAAGATCCCGAAGATCACCGGTGGGTAAATAAAAATCACGGGTAAATAGATTAGCATATTCTGTTAGCAGTATCGAAAGGCCGGCTTCGATTGAGCGGTGCTGAAAAGCATCATCCAATAAAATTACCTCTGTCTCTGGACGGTCATGTAAAAGTTCGGGAATGGCTAGCAAACGCTCCTCGCCAACGGCCACCCCTATATTTGGGAATTTTCTATACAAGGCCAACGGCTCATCTCCTATTTCTAAGGCAGTAGAAGTAGCCGAGGCCAGCGCATAACCGCGGGTGCGTCTACGATAGCCTCTGCTTAGGGCAGCTACCTTAAACTCGGAATGTAAAAGTGAAGCTAAATACTCAATAAGGGGCGACTTACCGGTACCACCAACTGCTAAATTTCCTACGGTTATCAAAGGCATACCAAACTGGGCGGTACGTAGCAGTTGCTTATCGAAAAGCCAGTTACGAAAAAAAACAATCAGCCAATATAAAAGTGATAACGGCAACAGAAAGATCCTGAAGGAGCGTAAAAAAAAATGATAGACCATCGGTTGGTGCTAATTTACGAAGAAGCTAAAGACCGTAGTCCCATAATTTCGCTGGTGCTGGTAATGCTCGAATTGACGATAGTCATTACGAGGGGTGTGCTCCAGTACAAAAAGCCCACCGGGTGTCAACAATCCATGCTGAAAGATAAGCCGTGGCAATTCATCGATACTGGTAAGAGCATAAGGAGGGCCAGCAAAAATAAAATCGAACGAATCAGCACACTGGGCTATAAACTTGAACACATCGGAGCGAATAACAGAAAATCCAGTCAGCTTTAACGTCTCGGCAGTTTGAGTAATATATCGATGCATAGTGGCATCCTTTTCTACGATGGTGAGCTGTGTAACCCCCCGAGAAGCTAACTCGTAACTAATACTCCCAGTTCCGCCAAACAGATCGAGGGTTTTGATAGCCTCAAAATCAAGTCGGTTTTGGAGCATATTAAAAAGTCCCTCTTTGGCAATGTCCGTTGTTGGACGAGTGTGAGGCATGTGAGGCGGCGGGGTAAATCGTCTTCCACCATGCTCCCCTCCTATTATGCGCATAGCAATAGGTCGTTAAGCGTGGTAAAATAATGCTGTGGAAATGGAAAATCGTCTGCTATAAAACCAGCCTCTCGTAACTCAATATGCATAAAATACTGCCATAACTCTTTATAGAGTGCTGATTCTTTCTCTAGCAACCCAGTGAGTACTACCAATGCCTCGGCAGGACTCATTAATTGAGCCTCGCATATGGAGAGCAAATAATAAAGCACGTCGGCGGGACTGGCATACGGATAGGTCTGAAATAATTGTAAGCGGTTATTTTTTAACAACAAAACTCGAAAGGTCTCAATACCGATATCAATAAGCAGTTTACCGGCGGCACTGCTTTGCCCAGCATTATCGAGAGCCACTTTAAAGGCATGACGTATCCGAGCACCCGAAAAACGAGACAGACATCCTTGCAATAGCGGTGCTGGTAAGGTATATCCCAGCTGAAGCTGCCACTCCGCCATTGTTTCGGTCTTAAAAACGGCTGCACTGTTAAAAGGAAATAACGACTGGTGTAGCGCTTGTAGTTTCTTTTCTTCGTAGCCTGCTACGGGGAGCATCGACAAGTTATCCATATCAAAGGCAATCTCCACTACTTGCTGCGGAGAGAGCCACTTTTCGATTACACCCATAAGTTGATCGAAAGACGACTGATTCCAACTAGCTGTCTGTAGATAGCCCAATGCCAGTAGCTGGCCTTGTTGACGGTCTTTAAGAGCGTAAGATGCGTAACGATCTCCAAATTGAAGAGCCAGCAAAGTATCAGAGGCTGCTGACACAGTGGACTGGTACGTAAATAGCAGTTGTAGCAATGAGTCCTTAGCGTTCGATTCCATTGATGCAATAATAGAGAAAATTTATTTATCGTAGGTTTGCCTACTACACATGGCCCATTCCGCTCTTCCGTCTCTCCAGTTCGAAAACACACGCCGACAAATTATTCGGATGACCTTGCCCATCAGCATGGCCATTTTTATTCCGCAGCTAAATTTTGTCATCAATAATATTTTTTTAGGGCATTACCTAAAAGACAGCATGGCCTTAGCTGTGGCAGGAATCACCGGGGTCTACTACCTCATCTTTGCTGCCATCGGATATGGGCTTAATAATGGGTTGCAGACCCTTATTGCCCGAAGGGCCGGCGAAAATCGACCCGAAGAAATCGGAAAATTGTTTAGCCAGGGGGTATGGATAGGGCTCGCCTTAGCGGCTGTCGGCATCGCCACCACCTATGTGCTGACGCCCTATATTTTTAGCCTGATCTTGCGAGATCAAATAGTATTACAAAAGGCACTCGGCTTTTTACAGATTCGTATTTGGGGGCTACTTTTTTTATACGTATACCTGTTGCGAAACGCCTTGCTGGTGGGCACCAACCAAAGTCGCTACCTGGTAGCTGGAACACTGGCCGAAACGTTGTCTAATATTCTTTTTGACTACCTCTTTATTTTTGGCGCTGGCGGTTTTCCTGAACTTGGGTTCGAGGGGGCTGCCTATGCCTCTGTACTATCGGAGTTTATTGGCATGTTCGTGATCTATGCTGTAATTCGCTATAAGGGTATTGCAAAGCGTTTTCAACTCTTTACCGATTTTTCGTTTAGTGCCGTCAACAATAAACTAATTCTCTCTGTATCGGCACCCCTGATGTTTCAGCATGCTATCAGCATCATCAGCTGGCAATATTTCTTTTTACTCATAGAACATCACGGTGCTATGGCCATGAAAGTCTCAAACATAATGCGCAATATATTTGGTCTATTCGGATGCTTTTCGTGGGCTTTTGCTGCCACGACCAATGCCATGGTTAGCAATTTGATCGGGCAAGGCAAACAAGAGGAAGTAGTTCCACTTATAAAAAAGATCATTCAGCTTAGTGCTGGCAGTATTTTGATAATAGCCATCCTTCTAAATATTTTTCCAGAACCCTTTATTGCCCTCTTTGGTCAAGACCAGGCATTTACCGGTGAGGCGTTACCGGTTTTACGCGTAGTAACGCTGGCTTTACTTATGATGTCTTTTTCTACCGTTATGATCAATACAGTAACAGCCTCGGGTAATACCCGGGTTACTTTTTACATAGAGGCCATGGCCATTTTGTTCTACTGTGCCTACGTATATGTTACCTGCGAATATTTCTTCTTACCCATCACTTACGGGTGGATGAGTGAGTGGCTCTATTGGATCTGCTTATTTGCCCCTTCTTTTCTTTATGTTAAAAGCGGACGCTGGAAAAATAAAAAGATCTGACGGCTTTAGGCTTTCCACTCGTATCGAATTGCGGTATTACCAGAAAAATCACTGATGGGAACCGTAAATTTTTTTATCTCAACTACTATGCGTTCACAAGAATACGCTGCAGCGATGTTGCCGACAATACACATGGTAATTGTTTCTAGCAGCTCCCGCGGCTTTCCCATCTCTTCTTTGACGATAGTATACAACTGTACATAATCGATAGTCTGAGAAAGGTCGGTAATTGGCGAGATAGATGTGACAGACCCTAAAAGGGTGTCCTGGGCCTTCTCTTGTGTTGCCGTATTGCTAGTGCGGTAATCGACTTCGAGATCTACCCGGTACTCTCCACCTTGGCAGCGCTCTTCGGGATATAAGCCGTGATAGCCATAGAAGCGCAGGTTCTCGAGCTTGATGGTGAGCAAACCGGTTGGCATAAAAAGAGATTAAGGCAGGCTTTAAACTTTCTCAGTGCAAGCCGGCGGCACTCAGGTATCGTTCTGCATCGAGGGCTGCCATACAACCACTACCTGCTGCCGTAACGGCCTGGCGGTAGATCTTGTCTTGAACATCACCAGCGGCAAAGACGCCTTCTCGGTTGGTACGGCTGCTACCTGCTATGGTTTTGATATACCCCGCCTCGTCCATATCGAGCCAGGGCTTAAAGATGTCAGAATTAGGTTGATGACCGATGGCCACAAAAAAAGCACTCACAGAAATATTAGTCTTTTCTTTTGTCTGGTTATTGACAATACGAACGCCATCTACTTTTTTGTCGCCAAGTATTTCGTCTGTCTCGCTATTCCAGTAAATAGTGATATTGGGTGTGTTTTTTACTCGCTCCTGCATCACCTTGCTGGCACGCATTTCACTGCGGCGAACGATCATATGTACTCGCGAGCAGATCTTGGAGAGATACAAGGCTTCTTCTGCCGCAGTATCACCGGCTCCGACAATGGCCACCTCTTTTCCTTTAAAGAAAAATCCGTCACAAACGGCACAGGCACTCACGCCAAATCCATTGAGCCGTTGCTCACTTTCCAAGCCTAGCCACTTGGCGGAAGCTCCGGTGCAAATAATTACACTGGCGGCCTCGATCCATTTCTCATCATCGATTTGTACTTTGTGCAAAGGCCCTGTAAAATCTACTTTAGTCGCCAGCCCATAACGAATATCGGTTCCCATACGGGCTGCTTGTTTTTCGAAATGTACCATCATCTCAGGTCCTTGAATTCCTTCGGGATAGCCAGGATAATTCTCTACCTCGGTAGTAATGGTAAGCTGGCCGCCAGGTTGAATGCCTTGATAAAGCACGGGCTTTAGACCCGCCCGACTGGCGTAAATAGCGGCTGTGTAGCCCGCAGGGCCCGATCCGATGATCAGACAGGATATGTGTTCGCTGGTTTCCATAGTCAACCTATTGTTGCAATGCCAGCAAATTTAGGGCATTATTAGCGGGGAATAATAACAGTACGGAATTGAGCCGCATAGCCCCCAAAATATCCCAAGGCGTTTCCGGATACATTGCTCAAAACTTTGGTGGGCGAAGAAAAGGGATTACCAATGCTGGAATAGTTAAACTCTACCGTTCTCCAAAAATCGTAGGTCGCCTTGTCGATATTACAAAGCTTTAGGGTAACCGTATCACCCCGATTAAAAAAGTTATAGCCCTCTTCGGGCTGCCCATCGCGAATGATGCCCCGCTCTACTTGCACTTCGTAACTTGTTCCATCTATGACTTGATCGTCATATACCGAATTTAGACCCGGTAAAAAAGGTCCATTATTTTGTTGGGTGTAGTATCGAATATAATCTCCGAAACCTGGCCGATCGGTGGCACGCACATAAAGAGCAACTTTACCCGGCGGGTTATCGGGCGGGGCCGGTCGCCAAAAAACCGAATCGATACGGCGGGTAAGATCCGGTATAGTCGTTTGTGCCTGATAGGTTCTGCCTTGCCAACGAATGGTAAGCCCATAGCGTTGCTGTAACGAACCACGTAAGAAAAGAGCAGGTTGGGTACTATCGACGGTATAATAGTATCCAAGCGGCTGCCCAGCCATTGTAGAGCGATATCCCTTTAGCGGGTAAAGAACACCATTATGAGAAACTGTGACAGTGGCATCCGTAATAAGAGAGGTAGCTAGTTGAGACGGACGCAGAGTATCAAAAAAGGGTAAACTCTTCGATAAGATGACTAATGGTGGTTGTCCATTCTCGATAGTAGCCTCTACCACTAATTTGGGCTCAGTCTTTAGGAGGGTAAATTCAATATCTCTTTCGCAAGAGACAAAAAGAAAGCCAATCAGAACACAAATAATCCGCATAAACATGCAAGAATAACCCTAAAGCAGACAATTTGTTCTGCACTTAAAAAAAGCACGAAAAAATTAACCTAAATACGCTTTGAGGGCGCTGCTGTAGCGAGCTTTTTGGAGACGCTTGATGGCCCTTTCTTTGATCTGGCGGATACGCTCCTTGGTAAGGTCGTATTTCTGTCCGATCTGTTCGATGGTGACACCATTTTCACCATCCAATCCAAAATAGGCATTTACGATCTCTGCTTCACGAGGAGACAACGATTTTAATACTCGACGAATCTCGTTGCGAAGAGAATCTTTCATTACATCATCGTCGGTATCATCACTACCCTCGAGTAGATCGCCCATGGCCACATCTTCTGCTTCGTGCACAGGTGCATCAAGCGAAGTATGACGTGTATTACTTTGAAAAATATTATTGATCTCGGTCTCGCTCATCTCGAGCAGTTCGGCCAGCTCTTCTGTAGAGGGTTCACGCTCGTGTTCTTGCTCAAAGGCCATATAGGCCTTGTTGGCCTTGTTGTAGGTGCCGATTTTATTTTGGGGCAAACGCACCAAACGACCTTGTTCCGCCAATGCTTGTAAAATAGACTGACGGATCCACCATACAGCGTAAGAAATAAATTTAAATCCCTTAGTCTCGTCAAAACGCTGGGCAGCTTTGATAAGTCCGAGGTTGCCTTCATTGATAAGATCACTAAGTGATAGCCCCTGATGCTGATATTGTTTGGCTACCGACACCACAAAACGCAAATTGGCCTGTACGAGTTTATCGAGTGCGCGCTGTGAATCGACCGGATTGCGATTGAACATCTTTATACGCTGGGCGAGCGTAGTCTCCTCTTCGGGAGTGATCATCGAAATTTTAGAGATCTCTTGTAAATATTTTTCTACCGCTTGCGAATCACGGTTGGTTATCTGGGTAGCGATCTTTAGCTGCCGCATTTAGGAAATATTTTGATAAGGGTAAAAAATGAGCCCAATTAGCCTTTTACAGAGTGCAAATGTAACACAAAAAAAGGGTAAAACTCAGTTAAAATACGAGTCGTCGGATCATCAGCGAGAGGTGGTGGCGCGGCGGCTTTGCCGGATAAACAACAAAAGCCCGGCACCCATCAATAAAGAGGCGATTAGCTCGGCTTGCGTAGGGTGTAGGCCAAACAGGTCCATTTTGACATTAACCCGAATTTTTTCTATAGCAAAACGCTCTAATCCATTTATTACCAAGTATAAAGCAAACATTTGACCAGTTACTTTCAGACGCTTTCGAACACCCCACAATACCCCGAACAGGGCAATACAAGCAACAGCTTCGTACAAGGGAGCCGGATAAACCCCTGCCGGTAGTTGACTGCAATAAGGTCCCATGCAGCCAGAAATGGGTATTCCCTCTTCGATAACATTATGAGGATATGTATAAGACCAAGCCCAGTCGGGCAAAAAAGAGGGCTTGGCAGCTAAATCGCTCACCACACCCCAATCGCCATCACCGGCCACATGGCAGCCGATCCGCCCAATTCCATAGGCCAACATAAGGGCAGGCGCTACCGCATCGGCAAGGGCAAAAAACCCGATTTTATGTTTTCGCGCATAAATTCCAATGGCGATGGCAGCACAGATGAGTCCCCCGTACATGGTGAGACCCGCCGGAGAAAAAATATAAGCAGCCGGGTTTTGTAAAAAGTAGCTCCAATTCTCAAAAATATCAAAGAGCTTGGCGCCGGCCAGACCAAACACTAGTGCCAGCATGGTAATTTCTCCTACCCTGTCCTGTGGCCATATACGAATAAGACGCTTTTCGGGCTTATCAAGCTTTTCTTTATTCTTTTCCCACCATTTAACGCCAGCAAAAAAAAGTCCGAGCAAGAGGCCGGCGGCGGGACTTCCCTGCCCTGAGAAAATAAAGGCTTGCGGATCTTGCATGGTCGCTTCATCAAGAAAAAACATGGCCACAACCTTAAAGCCCAGCAAAAAACCTAACCCAAAGTTGGCCCCCAAATCTGCCCAAGTGGCGGACTGCCCGATCAGGATGGTGGTTTCCGTTGGCGTAAACAATCCCTGTCCACTCTTTCTTTTTAGCTCTTGGGTAAGCACATAGGCCGCAGTTAAAAAAGCAATGGCTACAAAAAAACCAAAACTATTTACAAAGCGAAGCACGGGCCAGTCTAGACCTAGCAGATCTTTAAAGGCGTAATAGAGGTTGGGATACATAGGGAGTTGTTCTTCTTAATTGCAATGCTGCTCGAAAGCACCGATCAGATTTTGGGCAATCATTTGGGCCGATCTTCCTTCGATCATATGTCTTTCGATATAATGCACCAACTGACCATTCTTAAAGAGGGCAATGGCCGGAGAAGAAGGGGGATAAGGCAAGAGATGTTGTCTGATAGCCCCTACCGCCTCTGTATCGAAGCCTGCAAAACTAGTGGTCAGAAAGTCTGGCTTCTTTGCAGCTTGCGAGACAGCCATCAATACGCCAGGACGAGCGGTACCGGCAGAACATCCGCATACGGAATTGATCATTACCAGGGTAGTTCCTTCTTTAGAAAGTTGTTGATCGACGGCTTGGGTAGATAATAGTTCAGAAAAGCCTTTTTCGGTTAGCTCTTCTTTCATAGGTATTACGATTTCGGCAGGGTACATAGCATTAAACTTTAGAGTGCAAAAATAATCAGAAACAAGGGTACTACGCTTCGAAATTGTTTTAACAAAACGAAAACAACAGTTTGGTACCCTTTATACGTTTAATAGTACAAGATTCTTTCTCATAAGCAGTTGGTTTTGGTTTACAACCCCTCGTTTCAACGAGGGGTTTTTTTTTGCCCAACCCAAGTGCCAGCTGCTGCTGAAGGTAATTTGGATGCACCCTAAGCATCCACCCGCACCCGTTTAATAACCCAATATTTTAAGCATGCTTTGCGCTGTTTGCTGCTTGGCATAGACCCAATCCACTAGTTTTCCGTTTTTGTCGTAGCCTACAATCACGTGTTTGGGCGATGGTATAAGGCAGTGCTTGATGCCTCCGTAGCCACTGATCTGGTCTTGATAGGCCCCAGTATGAAAGAATCCGACATAAAGCGGCTCGTCCGTTCCATTGGTCTTTGGTAAGAATACCTCGTTGATATGTTCTTCGGAGTCGTAGTAGTCGTGGCTGTCACAGGTAATACCCCCCAGCACCACACGCTGGTAATCTTGATCCCACTTATTGACAGGCAACATCAAGAATTTTTCTCCGATTCCCCAGGTATCGGGCAAGGTGGTAATGAACGAAGAATCGATCATATACCAGGTTTCGCGGTCGTTCTGAATCTTTTCGGCGATCACCTTGTAAATATGCGCCATACTCTCTCCTACCGTGTAGCTCCCGAACTCAGTAAAAATATTGGGCATGGGCACCTTTGCCTTCTTACAAGCGACTTTTATGTTTCTAACGATCTCGTTGATCATAAACTGATAATCGTACTCAAAACCTAATGAATGCTTGATAGGAAATCCACCGCCAATGTTAATGGAGTCAAGTTCCGGACAGATCTTTTTAAGTTGACAGTAGAGGTTGACCACTTTATTTAGCTCGCTCCAGTAGTAGATATCGTCCTTGATGCCTTTGTTCAAGAAGATATGAAGCATCTTTAACTGAAACTTACTCTCGTACCCCTCAATTCGGTCCACATAAAATTCAAGAATGTCTTTGGCTCGAATACCCAACCGGGATGTATAAAACGGAAAGTTGGGTTCCTCTTCTGCTGCTACGCGAATACCCAGCTTAAAGGGCACCTTTACAGAGTGAGCATACTCTTTGAGCTCCTCCTTGTTATCGAGCACAGGAATAACATTGTGAAAGCCCGAGTTTAGCAATTGAGCGATACGACGCGTGTATCCTTTTTGCTTAAACCCGTTGCAGATAATATGTATATCCTTAGTGATCTTCTTTTTGGCATAGAGCTTTTTGATGATCTCTATGTCGTAGGCATAGGAAGTCTCGAGATGAATATCGCTTTTGAGTGCTTCCTCTACCACAAAGCTAAAATGAGAACTCTTAGTACAATAGCAATAAAAATATTTACCCTCGTATTTGTGCTTTTTAAAGGCAGCAGCAAACATGTTCTTGGCCTTTTTTATTTGCATACCGATCTTAGGTAGATAGGTAAGCTTAAGCGGGGTACCATGCTTAGCGATCAGTGCCTTTAGATCTAGCCCGTTAAACGTAAGGTTCCCTTCGTCTACTTGAATTCCTTCTTGAGGAAAATTAAACGTTTGCTTAACCAGATCGAGATAAGAATTAGACATGCGGCAAATGGGTTAATGGGTACAGAAAAGAGAGCAAAACTATTGTTTTCGTAAAAAAGCGGGGCAGTTTTTTCAAAAGAAAAAACCCGCCAGATTAGGCGGGTTTCTACAGCGTTGCCGAGCGGCGCTTATTTTACTTCTTCGAAGGGCACATCCGTTACATCTTCGGTGGTTGCACTCGAGGCATTACCAGCTCCGGGGCCAGCATCTGAACCAGGCTGTGCACCCCCTTGGGTAGCTTTGTACATGTCCTCACTAGCTGCGGTCCAAGCCGCGTTGAGCGAGGCCATATGTGCATCAATTCCGGCCAGATCTTGGGCTTTGTGTGCTTCTTTTAATTTTTCTGCCGCTTGCTCAATAGCAGATTTCTTTTCGGCAGGAATCTTATCGCCATATTCTTTCAGCTGCTTTTCGGTCTGGAATACCAGCGAATCGGCTTGATTGAGCTTTTCAACACGGTCTTTTTCGGCTTTATCGGCCGTTTCGTTAGCCTTAGCCTCTGCTTTCATTTTCTCCACTTCTTCTTTGCTTAGACCCGATCCGGCCTCTATATGAATTTTTTGTTCTTTGCCTGTGCCTTTGTCTTTGGCGGTAACATGTAAGATACCGTTGGCATCGATATCGAAAGTCACTTCGATCTGAGGCACACCGCGAGGCGCAGGTGGAATACCATCGAGATTAAAGATGCCGAGACTCTTGTTGTCTTTGGCCATGCTGCGCTCACCTTGTAATACGTGAATTTGCACGCCGGGCTGATTGTCGCTGGCCGTAGAAAAAACCTCAGATTTTTTTGTAGGAATAGTGGTATTAGAAGGGATCAGTGTAGTCATAACGCTACCCATGGTCTCGATACCCAGTGAGAGTGGAGTAACATCTAGCAACAAGACATCCTTTACCTCTCCAGTAAGTACGGCCCCTTGAATGGCAGCACCCACCGCTACAACCTCGTCGGGGTTGACACCCTTGTTAGGCTTTTTACCAAAGAATTTTTCTACAATTTCTTGTACTTTGGGTATACGAGTAGATCCACCCACCAAGATCACTTCATCAATTTGCGAAGTAGAGAGACCGGCATCTTTTAGTGCGGCTTCGCAAGGCTTCAGACAGCGGGCAAACAGGGAGTCGGCCAGCTGTTCAAACTTGGCCCGGCTCAATTTTTTTACCAAGTGTTTGGGTACACCATCAACGGCGGTGATATAGGGCAAGTTTATCTCAGTTTCGGAAGAGGAACTAAGTTCTACCTTGGCTTTTTCGGCTGCTTCTTTAAGACGCTGCAGCGCCATTGGATCTTTGCGCAAGTCGATCGACTCGTCTTTTTTGAATTCATCGGCCAGCCAGTCCATAATTACCTTATCAAAATCGTCACCGCCCAGATGTGTATCGCCATTGGTTGATTTTACTTCAAATACTCCATCACCCAGTTCCAACACAGAGATATCAAAGGTTCCACCGCCCAAATCGAATACCGCAATGCGACGATCAGTCTGGGCTTTGTCTAGACCATAAGCAAGTGCAGCGGCCGTAGGTTCGTTGACTATACGGCGTACATTTAGACCGGCTATCTCTCCGGCCTCTTTGGTAGCCTGGCGCTGAGCGTCGTTAAAGTAGGCGGGCACCGTAATTACGGCCTCAGTTACCTCGTGACCCAAATAATCTTCGGCGGTCTTCTTCATTTTTTGTAAAACCATGGCACTGATCTCTTGAGGGGTGTACAAACGACCGTCGATATCGATACGAACTGTATTGTTATCTCCTTTCGCCACTTTATAGCTCCAATGAGTAATCTCCTCTCCCACTTCGTCGAAGCGGCGACCCATAAATCGTTTTACAGAGGCAATGGTATTTTGAGGATTAGTGATGGCCTGGCGCTTAGCCGGGTCACCCACTTTACGTTCTCCATTTTTGAGAAAAGCTACAATAGAGGGCGTAGTGCGACGTCCTTCATCGTTAGCGATTACGACGGGTTCATTGCCCTCCATCACGGAGACGCAACTGTTGGTTGTACCCAGGTCGATTCCAATTATTTTTCCCATATTGTTATTTTTTAAGGATTCAGTATCCTATTAGGCAATTGCCATGCCGTAACACAGAAGTGTGCAATTTTGTCAGTTTGGGCAAAAAATTGGATTTCAAGGGGTTTAAGGCTGACAGTATTGGCAGGATCAAGACGAAAATCAGGGCAATTTTGCAGAGGCCCTAAAAGAGAAATTTCGCTGAGCCAGGTAGCTAAACCCAACCACTATTACCACCGTGATGATTTGGGCAAATACCGGGTAAAGTAAAAAGTGCTCTACCAGTAGCTTTAGCAGGAGATAGTTGAGTAGCAAATTAAAAAGACAGACCATCAAATAGCGAAACAATTGAACTCGACCCTTAAGTGAGGAGTCGGAGAAGACTACAAATTTTGACATAAAGAAACCGATCGGAAAAGTAACACAAAAGGATAGCAACAATGAAGCGCTGTGCGGCTTAAGAGCATAAAAAGGAAGTATCAACGGTTGTCCCTTTAAAACAAAGGAATAAGTAAGGTAATAAACCAAAAAACCCACCAACGCGTTACCCCCGCCCGAAGCGGCATAACGAAAGGTCTGCAACGGCAACCAGCGTTTGAAAGGCGCGTAGAAAAAATCAATGACTGCCAATAGCAACTGGGCCACAAGTTCGGACAAGTCTCTCATGTAGACACAAAGTAAACCAATCAACAGCAATTGTCAAACTGCCTACCTTTGCGGCAATCGTTAAAGACCATATGCGCATTATTGCACAGATAAAAGAACTGATCTCGAGTAGTCTCAAAGAGGCGTTTGGGTATAGCACCTTGGCCGAGGCGTTAGTAATTAATACCACCAAGCCTGAATTCGAGGGAGATTACACACTGGTACTTTTTTCGCTAGCTAAACCTCTTAAGCTGGCTCCTGAAAAACTCGGCGAACAACTGGGCGAAGCGCTGGTAAATCAACACCCCGAGATCATCGCTCGATTCAATGTAATTAAGGGGTTTTTAAATCTTACACTCACTGATGGCTTTTGGCTACAATTCTTAGAGGCGCAGTCAAGACAACCATCCCTTCAAGAGCCATTACTCCAGGGAAAAAAGGTGATGGTCGAATACTCGTCTCCTAATACCAACAAGCCCCTTCACCTGGGACATCTACGAAATATTTTTTTGGGCTGGAGTGTAGCTGAGATACTCAAGAACTGTGGTGCCGAAGTAATTAAAACTTGTGTGGTCAACGACCGCGGTATACACATTTGTAAAAGCATGATTGCCTGGCAGCTCTTTGCCAATGGCGCTACCCCTGACAACACCGGTATAAAGGGAGACCACTTTGTAGGTGACTACTATGTAAAGTTCAACGACGAGCTTAAACGACAAGTGGACGAACTGATGGCATCTGGCCGTACTAAGCAAGAGGCAGAGAAGGAAGCTCCCATTATGAAAGCTACCCAACAAATGCTATTGGACTGGGAGGCTGGAAAGTCCGAGGTCTTATCTCTTTGGAATACCATGAATAACTGGGTGTATGAGGGATTTGATCAAACCTATCGGCAAATTGGCGCAGATTTTCAAAAGACCTATTACGAAAGCAAAACCTACTTGCTAGGGAAGCAATTTGTTGCAGAAGGACTACAACAAGGCATTTTCTTTACTAAAGAAGACGGCAGCACCTGGATCGACCTTACAAACGAAGGGCTAGACCAGAAACTGGTGCTACGAGGGGACGGCACCTCTGTCTACATTACTCAAGACTTAGGACTGGCACAAGAAAAATATAATGAGTTTGCTTACGATCAAAGCATTTATGTGATTGCAGATGAGCAAAATTATCACATGAAGGTGCTGCAACTAATTTTGGAAAAACTCCAAAAACCTTATGCAAAGGGGATTTATCACTTAAGCTATGGAATGGTGGAGTTACCCAGCGGTCGTATGAAAAGTCGCGAAGGAACGGTTGTCGATGCTGATGATATTGTTAGCGAAATGATAGCGGTGGCAAAGCGTAAGACCGAAGAATTGGGAAAAGTAAAAGATTTTACAGCCGATGAGTTAGAAGAGCTTTATAGGATGCTGGCCTTGGGAGCGCTTAAATTCTTTTTGTTGCGTGTAGACCCTAAAAAGAAAATGGTATTTAATCCCGAGGAGTCGATCGACTTTCAAGGTTTTACCGGGCCCTTTGTGCAATACACCCATGCCCGCATATGCTCACTGCTCAGAAAAGAAAAATCAACGGATCAACCGTTGAGTGAGACGGTTTTTCTTCCGGCCGAAAAGGAGTTGGTGTTACAACTGGCCCAATACCCTGTGGTACTTGAACAAGCCGCTACTGAGCATAACCCATCGGTATTGGCTACATATGCCTTTACGTTGGCCAAGACCTTCAATAGTTTCTACAACCTTCACTCGGTTATCCAAGCGGAATCTGCTGAGAAAAAGCAATTACGCCTCAAACTCGCTGCACAAACAGCCCGCCTTATCGAGGCTGTCATGAGCAACTTGGGCATTGCCGTTCCGCAGCGGATGTAAGACCAATACGTTGTCTTACAGTTATAATTGATCGATTTTTATACAAGTACCAAACCAGCCAGGGCGGGAATATCAATAGTAAGAAGATAACGTTGATCGCTTTCACTAATACATTCGCCTCTAACGATCGGATTGCTCACCGTGCCGGTTCCACCGTACTCAGAAGCGTCGCTATTAAAAATTTCTGTTACAAATTCTTTGCCCGAAACGGTAATGCTCCAATTGCGATAGACAACGGGCGTCATATTAAGTATTATAAGTAATTCGCGCGAGGCTGCTCTACCCTTTCGCCTAAACACCACTACCGATTCGGATCGATGATCAAGATCGATCCACTCGAATCCGCTTGGATCAAATTGTTTTTCGTACAAGGCAGAATGACTGGTCAGCAATTTATTCAGATCCCTTATCATCTTCGAAAGACCACTGTGAACCGAAAATTGCAAGAGTTGCCATGGCAGCTGACTGCGATAATCCCACTCACTTGTCTGACCGAACTCTGCACCCATAAATAAAAGCTTAGCGCCAGGATGAGTGAACATATACGTATAGAGCAGTCGAAGATTAGCAAATTTTTGCCACTCGTCGCCTGGCATCTTATAGATCATCGGGCTTTTGCCATGCACCACTTCGTCGTGACTAAACGGAAGCATAAAGTTCTCGTCATAGAAATACATCATGCTAAACGTAAAGCGGTCTTGATGGTGCTTACGAAACAGCGGGTCGAGTTTAAAATAACGAAGCGTATCATGCATCCAACCCATCATCCACTTCATACCGAAGCCCAACCCATCTTGATCTACTGGCCTTGAGACACCGGGCCAATCGGTGGCCTCCTCGGCAATGGTCTGCACATCGGGAAAGCGCTTATAAATACTTCGGTTCAATTCCTTTAAAAATTCGATGGCCTCCAAATTGCCA
Organism: Chitinophagaceae bacterium; assembly: GCA_947458335.1. GTDB lineage: Bacteria > Bacteroidota > Bacteroidia > Chitinophagales > Chitinophagaceae > JJ008. The sequence continues at coordinate 21,401 of CANGYW010000021.1, forward strand.
TCCCCCCCTTTTTCGTTGGGCTCCCACTCACCAGCCTTTCGCGAATAATTCAGCTTTAGCATAGAAGACACCGCATCGACCCGAATAGCATCCACATGAAAGAGATCAAACCAAAAATGAGCGCTACTAATTAAAAACGAACGCACTTCTCCTCGCTGGTAATTAAAAACATAACTATTCCAATCGGGATGAAACCCCTTTCTACGATCGGCATATTCGTATGTATTAGCGCCGTCAAAAAGATATAAGCCATGAGCATCATGCGGAAAATGAGAAGGTACCCAATCGAGTATTACCCCAATGTTAGCTGCGTGAAAAGCATCGATAAGGCGCATAAGTCCTTGCGGGTCACCAAACCGAGAAGTAGGTGCAAAATAGCCTGTACACTGGTAACCCCAGCTGCCATCGAAAGGGTATTCCATAACAGGCATGAATTCCACATGCGTAAATCCCATTTGCTGTACATATGGCACCAGCGTCTGCGATAGCTCGTCGTAGGTAAGGTAAGCATTTTCGTCGCCACCCTCAGGACGGCGCCAGCTGGCCAAGTGAACTTCGTACACACTCCATGGAGCGTTCAGAGAGTTATGTTGTGCGCGCGATTTTATCCAGTCAGCATCATTCCACTCGTAAAAAAGATCCCAGGTTATTGAGGCTGTCTGGGGGCGTTTTTCCCAAAAAAAAGCAAAGGGATCACCCTTGTCAAATTCTTGTTGATGATGTCCTTTAATATGATACTTGTACACCTCGCCCAGTCGTACACCGGGGATAAATCCTTCCCAGATACCCGATTTCTCCCAGCGTGGAAAAAGGACATGCGCATCGTTATTCCAATCGTTAAAATTTCCAATTACAGAAACGCGGGTAGCGTTGGGAGCCCACACGCAAAAATAACAACCCCAACTACCATTTACTTGCAAAGAATGACTTCCCATCTTTTGGTAGAGCCGACAGTGGATACCTTGATGATACTGCGCCAAATCATCGGCCGTTAGCAGCGAGTAATTCCAGACGGGCCGTTGCGTGTCGAGTTGCATGTAAAGGGTCTATTGGAGCATTTCAAAAACGAAACTCTCACCGGGTGGTACCTGTAATGCATTCATGGAAACAACCTCTTGGGTTACCACATTGCGAAGTCGCGTATACCCTTTTGTACGCTCTTGAAACCGAGCCCAGTCGGGCTGATGCGGCTTTTCTCCTGTGTTGGCTATAACCAATACAGTTTGTTTACTGTCGTAGCGGAAATAACTGTAGACGCCATCTCTGGGAATAAACTGCATCATTTTACCACTGCCAAGCGCCGAAGAGTTTTTTCTAAACTGCCCCAGCCGGCTCACGTGATTAAACATATCTTGCTGCATGGCATTACGGCCTGCGGCACTAAATAAATTCTTGGCCTGATCATCACCAGGAAATCCTCCGGGAAAATCTTCTCGAACTAAGGCATCCGAAGTCGTCTTTTTATTTTTCATCAGTACCTCAGTTCCATAATAAAGTTGTGGAATACCACGCAGCGTCAGTAACCAATTGATGGCCATCTTGAGTTTTCGAGGATCTTCATCAAAAACAGAAAAGGCTCTATCCATATCGTGATTGTCCAAGAAAATACAATTATTCATAGGATTACCATAGAGCACATCTTGCGCCATAGTCATATACAATTTGCCCACTCCATTGGTCCACCCGGGCTGCTCGTTGATCGCGGCTAGCATGCCAAAACAGGTCTGAAAATCTAACACCCCTTCGGCGTTATGCTGAAAAGGAGCCTTAATATTACCAGCGGTAAAGTAGGCATTGGCCACCGGCGTGTTAACCCATGATTCTCCAAAAACGGTAACAGCGGGAAACTCCCTTTTCAATGCGGTATTGACGGCGTTAAGAAATGGTTCCTCGCAATATTTGTACGTATCTACGCGCCACCCGTCTATACCAAACTCTTCGGTACTCCATACCGCGTGCTGAATCAGATAAGTAGCTAAGTAGGGATTCCGCTGGTTAAGATCGGGAAGATCTTGCGTAAACCAGCCATCGAGCATATTACGCTTATCGGCGCTAGCCG
>CANGYW010000022.1 GCA_947458335.1 Chitinophagaceae bacterium
TTGCAGAGCGATCGGTCCCGTAATTGAAGAGCTCTCTAAAGAATATGATGGAAAAGTAAATGTTGGCAAACTAAACGTCGATCACAACCCAGAAGTATCCATGAACTACGGTATCACCTCAATTCCTGCTATCTTATTTATCAAGAATGGTCAGGTGGTAGATAAACTGGTAGGCGCGCAACCCAAGGCTAACTTTGTCAAGAAGATTGAGGCTCATATCTAAGGCAATCCTTCTTCTACAACGTCCTACATCAATAGACCCGCAATTGAAGCAGAGAGATAAGAGGCAAGTGTTCCGCACAGCAGGGCTTTGAATCCCAGTTTAGCGAGATCTCCCCTTCTCTCGGGTGCCAAAGCGCCTATCCCTCCAATCTGCATACCCACCGAACTAAAGTTGGCAAAGCCACAAATGGCGATGCTCACAATCATCAATCCTTTGGTGGTAACAATAGGCACAGCCTTGGATGTAAGATTAGAGAACGCTACAAATTCATTGATAGTGAGTTTTTGCCCCAGTAAGGTAGCGGCGGCATTAACATCGACTGTCGGAATACCCATAGCCCATGCAAAGGGATAAAAAAGTTTGGCGAAGATCCAGTTTAAACTAAGATCAAAGTTGGGTGCGAATAAATGGCCTGCCTTTAGCAGCGTCCAATCAATGAGCGTGATAACCGCAATAAATCCAATCAGCATGGCAATAACGTTCATGGCGATCTTAAATCCATCTCCGGCGCCATGCGAAATAGCATCGATCACATTGACGTAATTGCTTTTGACCTCTAGTTTTACCCTTCCCATGGTCTGGCTCTCTTCTGTCTCGGGCCATACTATCTTTGAAATGACCAGTGCCCCGGGAGCAGCCATTAAACTAGCCATTATCAACGTCGGTGCAAGATCCATACCGGCTTTCGCACCCATATTGGCATATACGATCAAAATACCCCCGGCAATACAAGCCAAGCTTCCACTCATAGAGGCTAGTAGTTCACTTTTTGTCATGGTAGGCAAATAAGGTCTGATCATTACTTGCGCCTCTACCTGGCCTACAAATGCACTGGCCACGTTACTGAGCGCTTCAGCCCCACTGACCCGCATTACCTTATTCATCGCACGCGCAATGAGCGAGACGATTCGCTGCATAAGCCCAATATGATAAAATACAGCCACCAATGCACAAACAAGCACAATTGTAGCAGTTACATTAAAGGCAAACACGAACGAATCAGGAGCTCGGTAGCTTTGTGCAGCCCCTTCGGCACCTATGGTAGCTACCCCGCCATATACAAAATCTACGCCGGCCTTCGAAAATTGCTCCAGCTTACCAATCCCCCTTCCCAGCTGCTGAAAGAACCACTGTACAGGTCCCACCTTAAATATCAAGAGCGCAATAGTAACTTGCAAAAGAATTCCGCTAATCACTAGACGGAGATCGATCTTTCTTTTATTGTTTGAAAATAAAAAGGCAATCCCCAAGATCATGATAACGCCGATAATTCCTTGCAATCGTTCCATAAGAAGCGCTGGTTTGATTGATCGAAAGATAGTAATTTTTAAACAACAGTCAACAAGACAAAGTCACCTGCCGAATTCAACTTACCTTTACCGCCACGATATAGCATTACTATGACCCCCTATCGTAACCTCTCTTCTGACCTCTCTCGCATTGCCAATAAAGTAAGTGCCGGTGAGCGCATCTCCGACGAAGAATGCCTGACCCTTTTTAACGAGGGCAGCGTTGGGCTGGTGGGCGCATTGGCCAATGAGATCAAAGAGCGATGGCACGGCAACAAGGTTTACTTTAATAGAAATTTTCATATAGAACCGACCAATGTCTGCGTTTTTAGTTGCCAGTTCTGCGCCTATAGCCGGCTATATGCCAATCGCGAAGAAGGATGGGAACTTAGCATTGAGCAAATGCTACACCTTGTTAAACGTTACGATGGCAAACCGGTTACCGAAGTACATATTGTAGGCGGCGTGCATCCTAAAATGGACCTTGCTTTTTTTAGCGAGCTGCTGCAAGCCATCAAATCTCACCGCCCCTCGCTACACATTAAAGCATTTACCGCTGTAGAGTATGATTATATGTTTAGAAAGGCCAAGGTGAGTGTACAAGAAGGATTACGAAGATTGATGGAGGCTGGTCTTGATTCAATACCAGGAGGAGGTGCCGAGATCTTTGCCCCCGCCATCCGCCAGCAGATCTGTGCCGATAAGGTTGATGCGGAGGGATGGCTAGCCATTCACCGAACGGCCCACGAAATGGGACTCCCTTCTAATGCAACTATGCTGTATGGACATATAGAATCATTCGAGGATCGCATAGACCATATGCGAAGACTACGCGAGCTGCAAGACCAGACCCGGGGATTCAACACGTTTATTCCATTAAAGTTTCGCAATAAGGACAACGACATGAGCCATGTTAAGGAAAGCACCCTAATTGAAGACATGCGACTTTATGCCATTGCTAGAATTTACCTAGATAATTTTTCTCATCTTAAGTCGTACTGGCCTATGCTGGGCAGACAAAATGCACAGCTATCCTTATCGTTTGGCGTAGATGACATAGATGGTACTATCGATGATAGCACCAAAATATACAGCATGGCTGGATCCGAGGAACAGCACCCCACTCTCTCAACCGAGCAACTGGTTCATTTAATACGACAAGCCAAAAGAGATCCGATCGAACGAGATACTCTTTATAATGTTGTAAATGACTTTAGCACTCCGGCAAACTAAGTGGCACATTGATAGCTAACCCGCCATCTGCCGTTTCTTTGTATTTGTGATTCATATCCTGGGCCGTTTCCCACATGGTCCTGATAACAGCATCTAGGGAGACCTTAGCCAGGTCGGGTGCACTTTGCAACGCTAATTGAGAGGCCGTAATAGCTTTAATGGCGCCCATTGTGTTGCGCTCTATACAGGGCACCTGCACTAGCCCGCCTATTGGATCGCAGGTAAGTCCCAAGTGATGTTCCATGGCTATCTCGGCTGCCATCAGCACCTGTCGCTGCGTACCACCCATGGCCTCGGTGAGTCCGGCGGCGGCCATAGCAGAGGAGACCCCAATCTCGGCTTGGCAACCTCCCATCGCAGCAGAAAGGGTGGCTCCTTTTTTAAATAGCGTGCCTATCTGCGCAGCAGTAAAAAGAAAAGCAAGGATTTTATCTTCACTATAGCCATTACAAAAACAAATATAATACTGCAATACGGCCGGAATAACACCCGCCGCCCCATTGGTGGGGGCTGTGACTACCCTACCAAAAGCTGCATTCTCTTCATTGACCGCCAATGCAAAACAACTCACCCAATCGAGCGTGTATTTAAAATCATTTCCGCCCGAACGTATGGCATCGATCCAACCTTTTTTATCTTGGTAGCCGGCGTGCCCAGCCAATAGTTTCTTGTTGAGATCGGCCGCTCTACGATTTACATCTAACCCACCCGGCAATACGCCAGCTGTATGACAGCCCCGATAAATGCAATCCTGCATAACGTTCCAGATTTGTATACCCATGCTTCGGGTAGCAACCTCTGGTCTCCAGGCCGATTCGTTCTCTAATACGATCTCGTGAATAGATAACCCGGTTTTGATACACCAATGCTGCAAATCGGCCGCGTCGTTGATAGGAAATGGCAGATCGACTAACTGCTGCGAAGAAGAAGTCTCTCCCTCTTTGACGACAAAACCGCCACCTATAGAATAAAAAGTGGCAGCCCGGTTAGCTCCCGAAGAAAGAGTAGCCAAAAAGCTAATGCCGTTAGAATGAAATGGAAGTGTTTCGGTAATCAAAAACTCAATATCTTCTCGAGGGTCAAAAATAATTTCGTGACTACCTCCCAGCAATAGACGCCCCATGTTGACAATTGCTTCCAGACGGGTTTGAAGTTCTTCGACCGGAAAGTGAACAGGATCCTCACCCGACAAACCCAACTGAACGGCTACATCAGTGCCGTGCCCCTTACCTGTTTTTGCCAACGACCCATACAATAATACACGTACGGAGGTAACCTGTAATAACTCGCCGGCAACACGCAGCTCCTCTACAAAGCGCATGGCAGCGCGCCAGGGGCCTAAGGTATGCGAGCTGGACGGCCCAACACCAATCTTAAATATATCAAAAGTGGAGATCGCTTCGTGAGGCATGGGCTATCTTACATCTACCAACTCAATTTCAAAATAGAGTACCGCATCGGCCGGTATGGGACCAGTAGCTGTACAACCGTAAGCAAGCGAAGAAGGAATAATCAGGCGAACGGTTCCTCCCTTCTGGATGAGGGGCACACCAATCTGCCACCCCGTGATGACTTGTCCTAGTGTAAACTCCGCAGGCGTGGTGGTGCGGGAATCAAAAATGGTTCCATTCATCAATTTACCGGTATAACGAACTGATACTCTCGAGGCCAAATTTGGCGTAGCTCCATTTCCGGGACTAACGATCTGGTATAGCATTCCGCTTGGGTGCGACTGAACAGTCATATTATTGGCGGTGGCATACCCTTGCATAGTAGCCTGCTCACTAGCCACTGTCTTAGGCACACAGGTTTTATCTTTTACGCATCCGCTCAATACTAAACTAAAAACGGCACCTAAAACAAAACTGAATTTTCTGCTGCGAAATGTACTCATGTAAAAAAATTTAAATAGTTGAAGAGGATTGTGTTTTACTTTCTGATTGACCAGCCTGTACGCCTTTTCGCTGCATGAACTCTAAATAACGTTGTTCTTGCTGGTCCCAGCGATGACGAGACGAGAATACGACCATAAAGACGACCATGGCCAGGGCCGCAATCAACAATACGATCACCAAAGAAGCACTTTCTCTAAACATTACCATCTGCGCCCTTGTGTACCACCCCGATGCCAAATTAAGTGTAATACCAATGACCAGCGCCATACCCATGGGTAGGCCCACGGCTAATTGTCTGATCCATTTTTTCTTTTGCAGACGCTGCTGTTGCCAGTACACGATAAACTTCTCTTCTTCTTGGGTCAGCATAGCAAACAAATTTACAGCACAATAAGAAAACCAACGTCAAAAAACAAACCCCCATCAACAAAAGGTTAACGGGGGTTGAGGGAGGTCCCGAGCGGATTCGAACCGCTGTAGGAGCTTTTGCAGAGCTCTGCCTAGCCACTCGGCCACAGGACCCTATTGGAGAGCTGCGAAAATAAGCACTATTTTTGACATACATGAAGCCGATTGCCCCCTCTGAACTAATCATCAATTCGCGAGGCGCCGTATATCATCTCGATCTCCGCCCCGAAGAATTAGCCCCTACCGTGATTACCGTAGGAGATCCCGGACGTGTCGCAGAGGTAAGCAAATACTTTGATCAAGTAGAACATAAGGGAGAGCACCGCGAATTTGTTACCCACACCGGCCGAATTGGACAAAAGAGAATCACAGTACTCTCGTCGGGTATCGGGCCCGACAACATCGATATTGTGATGAACGAGCTTGATGCCTTGGTAAATGTAGACCTCGACACCCGGCTGCCTAAAAAGGAACTGAATAGCCTAAGAATTATTCGGCTTGGAACTACAGGGTCTTTGCAAAAAGACATTCCTGTAGATTCGCTGGTTGCCTCAACACATGGACTAGGCATCGACAACTTATTGCACTATTATAAAATGGAACCCACTACAGACGAAGTCAACTTGCTGGATGCTTTCTGTTCACAAACCCAATTTCACCACTTGTCTGGGCTACCTTACATTAGCAGTGCCGCTCCATCGCTACTCGGATTATTTGTAGCTGACCTTTACCACGGTATCACTATTACAGCACCTGGCTTTTATGGCCCCCAGGGCCGTGTGGTGCGGCTCGGGCTCAAGCACCCGCAATTCGTTGATAGTCTCACCCAGTTTCGCCATGGTATGCACAGAATCTCGAATATGGAGATGGAAACGGCAGCTATTTACGGGTTGGGTCGGTTGTTAGGTCATCAATGCTTAGCCTTGAATGCCGTGGTCGCCAACCGTGTCTCACAAACTTTTTCGCAAAATGTGCAGGCAGCTGTCGAAAAGTTGATCCAGCGTTTTCTGCAAACCTTTGCGGACGACCTATGAACTCCCTTCGATTTTATAAATACCAAGGAACTGGCAATGATTTTTTGCTTGCTGATAACCGTAGTGGCAAATACAAAATACTAACTACCCAACAAATAGAAAGACTTTGTGACCGCCGCTTTGGGATTGGCGCAGATGGTCTTATTTTACTAGAGTCAGAAGCGAATAAAGATTTTTCGATGCGTTACTTTAACGCAGATGGCAAACTCGGAAGTTTTTGCGGCAATGGAGCTCGCTGTATCACACAATTTGCCCATCATCTAGGGATCATTAAAGATGATTACCTATTTTCTGCCGTTGATGGCGATCATCGTGCTCGCCGAGAGCCCCACGGCAACGTCTCGCTACTCATGCAACCTGTAACAGCCCTACTCCCCCGCGATAATACCGTCTTTGTAGATACTGGCTCACCCCACCTGGTCGTAGCGGTAGAAGATCTCGACAATACCGCTGTAGAAGAAGTCGGACGCTCTATCCGAAACAGCGATCGATACCGCGAAAAAGGTATCAACATAAATTTTGTACAAAGCACCGACGATCCCAACACTATTCGAGTACGCACCTACGAGCGGGGCGTAGAGGCAGAGACCTATTCTTGCGGAACCGGAGCTGTTGCCGCTGCCCTGGTATTTGCGGCTAATCACCACCGAGAGCAACAGATTAAGGTACAAACAAAAGGTGGAGATCTGCTTGTTCGTTTTACTAAAGAGACAGTAGGATATGGCCCTATATGGCTGTGCGGACCAGCGGTATTTGTATTTGAAACCACTTTTGACCTGCAACCCGAACGATCATGAAACAATTTACCATTCGCGTGTATGGCATTTTGCAAGATCCCATACAGGGCATCTTGGTGAGTGATGAATGGATCAAAGAAGATCACTTTACCAAATTTCCTGGAGGGGGCCTTCAATTTGGAGAAGGTACCCGCGAATGCCTAGCCCGTGAATTCTTAGAGGAAATGAACCTGCGTGTTTCTGTGAATGAACATATCTATACAACAGATTATTTTCAAATTTCGGCCTTTAACCCAGCTCACCAGATTATCTCTATCTACTACGCCGTTCGTCCACTCGAAGAATTTAAGGTACCCCTTAAGACAAAGCCTTTTGATTTTGACGAGAGAGAACTGGCGCTCTATCAAAAGCACCAACAAACAGAGTCGTTTCGTTTTGTACCTTTTAAAGAGTTTGGTCCGAGCGTTATGAGTTTGCCCATCGATAAGATCGTGGCCGATCAACTGCTGCAAAGGTTCCCGATCAACTTAGCATAGCTTCTTTTTTCATCGAAGCAGCCAGATCGTGCCCCAGGTAATTTTCAATTACCGAATGCACCCAGTAAATAACCGGTGTCAATACGATAGCGACGGTAAACTTGTAACAGTAATTGACAATACCCACTGCCAGAAAAAGGCTAAACGGCCATTCAAAATCGCCCGGTTGCGCATTGACTCTGGTGCCAACGTAAAAGGCAATAAATAAAACAACAAAGCTGTCCAGAAACTGTGAGACCAGCGTAGAACCGGTCGCCCTTAACCAAATGTATTTTTCTCCCGTTAATTTTTTAATCCGGTGAAAGACCATCACATCGACCAGCTGCCCAAATAAAAAGGCAGTGAGCGATCCGACAATAATAAATCCTCCCTGTCCCAAAACACTGGCATAAGCCAGTTGCATATCCGGGACCCCACTACCCTGCTTACCCGTAACAAAGAAAGCAGCGGGAGAAAGTCGAATAGCTCCCATAAAAATTATAAAGGCAAAAGCGATCAAACCGGCGGTTAGCCAAGATAAAAAACGAACCCCGCGAGTACCGTAGTACTCATTAATCAGGTCTGTCATAATAAACACCACTGGCCACAACAGCACACCAGCTGTTAGATTAAAAGAGAGCTCATTGCCCAGAATACGTAGCGAAAGAGGTGACAATCCAAAGGTTTGCTCGAGGGAAAATATCTTAACCCCGATTATCTCGGCAATCAAAGCATTGGCAATAAAAAAGCCGCCCAAGATCAGAAATAAGCGATTGGCCTTATTAGCCATGATAGATTGCACCATACAGAGGTTTTACTTATCCATGAAAATAGCATTATTTTGTTGCTCAAATCTTTTCTCCATGCAAAATGCCTTACTCAAGAAGGCCCTCCCCCATGTGGCGGCCCTGTTTTTCTTTTTAGTAGTAGCAGCTTTTTTTAGTTGGCCGGCCCTGCAGGGTAATGAATTAGACCAACACGATAATGTTAGCTGGAAAGGAATGGCGCAAAACTCCTTCGAGTACAAAGCAGCCAAGGGGCATTTTCCACTGTGGAATCCCTCCCTATTTAGCGGAATGCCCAATTACCAGGTGGCCATGGAAGGAAAATCCATCTTGCCGAATCTTACAGAGGTCTTTATGCTGGGACTTCCTAAGCCCATGAACTTTTTCTTTTTGGCCTGTGTTTGCTTTTATCTTTTAGCACTAACCCTGGGAGCTGCTCCGATGGTAGCCACACTGGTGGCGACCGGCTATGCTTACTCTACCTACAACCCGGTTATTATCGCGGCCGGACACGATACACAAATGATCGCCACAGCTTTTTTACCTCTTTTGTTGGCAGGTCTCTTGCTCACCTATCACAAGAAATATTGGATGGGATTGAGTCTCTCAACATTGGGAGCCTATTTACTGATCGCTGCCAACCACCTGCAGATTACTTATTATTTCTTTTTGATTGCCCTACTCGTTTCGGCTGCTTATGCGATTGAGTGGATCCGCAATAAAGAGTGGAAGCACCTGCTGCTGTCACTTGCCATTAGCTTGAGTGCAGCGCTGCTTGCCGTTGGAGGCAACGCTCTTATTTTACTTACCAGCTCTGAGTACAGCCGCTATACCATGCGCGGCGGTAAAGACCTCTCCATCGATCAAAGTGGAAAAGTAACCCTGACGCAAACAAAAGGATTAGACACTTCCTATGCATTTGAATATTCGTTAGTACCGAAAGAGAGTTTTACATTATTGCTGCCCAATGCCTTTGGGGGTGGACATAGCCGCCAGTACAAAGAGGGCTCGCAGATCGCCAACGACCTAATGGAAAAAGGGATAGATCAAGTCAATGCCGAACAACTAGCACAAGGATTACCGCAGTACTGGGGCGGATTACCTTACACAGCCGGTCCTGCATACCTTGGGGTATTAATAGTGATCCTCGCACTCTGGGGATTTTTATTCTCAAAAGGTCCATTACGCTGGGGGCTACTGGCTGCAACCCTGGTCGGATTGTTTATTTCGTGGGGTAAAAATTTCGCATTCTTCAATTTATTCTTGTTTGAATATTTACCCCTGTTCAACAAATTTAGAGCACCCTCAATGGCACAGGTTATTCCGCAAATTGGATTGTCCGTTGCCGCCATACTAGGCCTATCACAACTGACCGGTGGAGGATGGAATAGTTCAGACCTACTGTCAAAAAAAGTACTGGCCCCATTGGGCGGCCTGTTTGGCATCTTGGTCCTTTTTTGGCTGTTTCAGCAATACGGAGCTCCCATTGATGCGCAGATCTTAGCTGGCTATACCGACAAGAACGGGTCTGACGAATTTGCTAGAATCATCATCGGCAGTATGAAGCAAGAGAGACAAACCATGTTTGGCAATGCCCTCATTAGGGCCCTGCTACTCACAATAGTTTTAATGGGAATTGGTTGGGCCTATTTAAAAAATTACCTGGGAAAGTTCTGGGCCTTGGGATTATTGATCATGGTCTCTACTGCAGAGTTGACCATAACCAGCAAAGATTACTTGCCTAACGAAAGTTACGTTTCTGGCGATGAGTATCAACAAAAAAACTTTGCCCCCTCAGCTATAAACCAAGAGATCCTTAAAGACCGCGACGCTCATTATCGGGTACTAAACCTGAGCACAAGCACGTTTAATGATGCCATTACTTCTTACCATCATCGCTCAGTGGGTGGTTACCATGCGGCGAAACTCAGGATCTACCAAGACCTGATAGAAAAGTATTTTGCAGGTGGTGTAAACCCCACCATCTTAAACATGCTGAATACTCGGTATGTGATCGTTAACGACCCCTCTGTCAATCAACCCTCACTCATCAGCAACCGCGATTCGGCTTATGGCAGTTGCTGGCTAGTCGACAGTATTGTATTGACTAACGACCGAGCAGCAACGCTGCAACAGCTGGGAGAGACCGATCTTCGTCATGTGGCCTTGGTAGAAAAAACTGGCGGTATTACAGCCACTAAATTTGAACGCGATAGCAGCGCCACGCTTACCCTTACGAAGTTCGACAACGATACCCTTATCTATGAAACGGGTGGAAGCAAGCCGCGCTTTGCAGTATTTAGTGAGATTTACTACCCAAAAGGTTGGAATGCCTATATCGATGGAAAAAAGACCGACTATGTAAATGCCAACTATGTGCTCAGAGGACTTCTTTTACCAGCCGGGCAGCACCGTATAGAATTTATTTTTGAACCCGAATCGGTCAAGACTGGCAACACCCTGATGTATGTATCATCGATACTAATTACCCTAGTGGTACTGGTCGGATTTTTTATGTCGTATAAGACAGGTAGAATTACAGAGGCCAAAAAATAAACTGTGAGCAAAAAAATTCTCGTTGTTGCGCCCTATACCTTTTTACCGTATCGATCGGGCGGGCAAAAATATATTGCTCAATTTCTGGATGCCTTGGGTCAGCAAGCCAAGGTTACCGTAGTCAGTACCGCGCAGGATTCAGGATACATCCCCTCGGCGCACTACCGACTACTGCCTGTACTACCCTACTCCATTTTTCGCTACGCAGACCTGACCCTTAAAGCAACCCTCGTTGATCTTATCGAGCGAAATCACTACGACTGGATCATATGGGAACATCCCTATTTTGGTTGGCTAGCTAGGGCGATCAAAGAAAAAACGGGTATAAAAACGCTCATCCACACCCATAACATCGAATACCAGCGATTTCGCTCTCTAGGAAAGATCTGGTGGCCACTGTTAGAAAAATATGAGCGCAGCACCTTTCGAATAGCCGATAAGATTGGGTTTATTACACCCGAAGACAAACGCTTTGCAACCGATATCTGGAATATAGTTAGTAAGAACTGCCTGGATATTCCCTATGGAATCAGTATAGACAGCTTTCCGACAGATAAAGCAGCCTGCAGAGCATCGATTATAGAAACACACCAATTTGGAAGCGATAATATCCTGCTACTATTTAACGGATCGCTCGACTATGCCCCCAATTATAAAGCACTACAGTTGTTGCTAAAAAAATTAATGCCCCGCTTACAAACAACGAATAATCACCACTATAAGCTGCTTGTTTGTGGGAAAGGATTACCAAAGCGAGACAAAGAACTCTCGGCCTTTCAGTCGTTGGGCGTTCACTATGCAGGTTTCGTAGAAGACATCGATCGCTATTTTAAAGGCGCTGATATTTTTTTGAATCCCGTGCTCGAAGGAGGTGGTGTTAAAACTAAAATGATCGAATCAATCGCTTATGGCACGCCCGTAGTGGCCATGAAAAAAGCAGCTACAGGCATATCTCAATCACTAGCGGGGCCTATGCTCTACTGTACACCAGACCATGATTGGGATCAATTCGCTTCTGTTATCGAGTCGTTAGCCGACAGATTACAAGAAGAAAAAACTGTACAAACACCGGCTGAATTTTATAGTTACTATAACTGGAAAGCACTTATTGAAAGACTACTAACCCAATTACCTGATTAGCTTTCCGGTAAGAATAAACACAGTCCATTTTACTAGGTAACGAAGGTATTCCTTGCTTACATAGAGCAGGCAGAAGACAGCATAGTAGAGCCCTTTCCCTTTGCGAAGGCCCATTATGGCGCATTCATGTTTGACCATGATCTTACGAAGCTGCAATTGCTTTTTAAATGCAGTACTGGCACTGGCAATGTGTATGATAGTCGTATCTGCAAAAAAGAAAACCCGATAGCCCAGTTGCTTTATTTGCTCGCACCAAAGTACATCCTCACCATACATAAAGAATCTCTCGTCTAGTTGTTGTCCGGGCAGTTCCCGCACTATGGTGGCCGGCATCATAAAAAAAGCACCATTCACCCAGTCAGCTTCACAAGTTAAATCGTTCTTAAAGTACTGTCCCAGCATTAACTGAGAGCGTTTCTCATAAGACATGCGATAAATAATGAAGCGAAAGATGTCTAATAACTCCCACTGGATACTTCTGAACTTACGAGCCACAAACTGAATTCTCCCATCCGGGTAAACCTGACGGCAGCCTACCACTCCAGCACTTGGCTGGGATTGTAGGAAATAATAGGCTTTCCCAATGCTATCTTCCGTTAACAAAGTGTCACTGTTAAGCAGCAGGTAATGACTGCCGGAAGCCGCTGCTATACCAAGATTGTTACCGGCTGCAAAACCGGCATTGACTGGGCTCTTGATTAATTTAAGCTGTGGAAACTCCTGCAAAAAGCTATCTGCATCACATTCGACAGAGGCATTATCTACCAAAACCACCTCAAAGGAAACTGACTTTGTATGCAAATAGACCGACCGAATACAAGCAGCGGTAAGTGAGAAGGTATTATAATTGATGATGATGACGGAGACCATTACCAGAGGCTAAAAGGATTTTTAATGATACCCATGCGAATAAATAGTTGGTAAAGCCCGGGCATGAATTTCGCAAGGGCCACCTTGAGTGCATTGAGCTTTGTAAACAAGTAAACGTCTCCGAGATAATGCTGGTGCTTTTTATAAAAAAAAGCAGCTGCATCTAGATACTTGGCTCGGTTGGCACCATGTACCATAGAGTGAGAAAGAACGCGGTATTCAAAAGCGGCTATAGCAAGGTAGCGAAAGCGAATACCTTCAAAAGCCACTCGTAACCAAAAATCCCAGTCGGACCACATCATAATGGTGCGACTTTCGTCGAACCCGCCGATCTTCTCCCAAGAGGACTTGCGAAATAGCGCACATGCATCTATGTAATTAGAGAGCATCAGTCGTTGCAGATTAAAAGGACCTACATTACAATAGCCTTTCTTTTCTCCAAATAACACTGCATCGCCATAGACAACCCCAACCTCCGACTCTTGCAAAAAAACAGGCAAGGCCTGCTGCACAAATCCGGGGCATAACTTATTGTCACAATCCAGCGGCAAGATAAAATCACTCTGCGCCCTTTGTATACCCGCATTTCTGGCAGCCCCTAGCCCCTGATTAGATTGATGCAAAACAATAACACCTTGCAGCGACAACTGTGTTAACTTCTCTTTTGTAAATAGATCGGTGGAGCCATCATCTACGATAATGTGCTCATAAACTATACCATCAAGTGAATAACGGACACTCTCGATCATTTCATCGAGATAGATACCGTGATTGTAGCAAGCCGTTATGATAGAAAGTTGCAAAGACATATTATTGTCCAGGTTTATTCTTTCGAGCTACTACTACATAGTTAAGTGTACTAACTGGATTATAGTCAATAGCATCCATAGCGGCAAAGATCAAGTTAAATAAAATGTAGCCTCTAAGCGTATTAAACAAAAAACGAATTGGCCAAAGTCTGCTCTTGCAAAGCGAATGAATCAAAGCTTGCCCAGATACAGCCCAAATCCCCCCATTTTCCTTTATGGCGAGCACCGAGAGTCCGGCTTCTTTTACTAACTCCTCAAAGCCATATCGAGAGAATCTATAAAAATCATAGGGCTCCTCATGAAGGGGCCAATAAAAAGGGCCAGACATTATCAGATGACCACCAGGCTTCAAAAGTCGAAATGCCTCGGCCATTAATTGCTTATGATCAAATACGTGCTCTATAGTTTGGGTACAAAAAACTGTATCGAACCTGTTGTCAGGCAGAGGAATATCAGTAGCAGGACAAATAATGTCAACCACTTGTAAATGAGATTGCTGAACATCTACGCCCGTGTAGCTTGTAACTGAAGTAGGAAAAAGCGAAGCATAGGGTTTATTCCCACATCCTATATCCAGCACCTCACCTCTTCCGTAATGCGAGATGGCGTTCTTTAACTCTTTTATAAATGGAGCATAATGTAAAAACTCTCGGCTTCTCCAAGTAAAAGTTAATCCCGCGATACGTTGAACATTTTCTGGTCGGTTCAAGGGCATATGTTTGAAAGTAAAGATAGGAATTCAGCCTATAAGGCTAAGTTCAAAAATCGATCGAGCGCTTCTTGCATACCCGGCTGCCAGCGATACTGCACATTGTGTGTATAATAGTGGTGCAAATCATACTTAATGTTGGTCTCCACGCCTTTTAGCACATCCTGAAGATGGTCCAGGCCAAATTGGTTAGCCTTATCGAAGGCTTCTATAAATTCATTAGATAATCGACTAGTGGAGAACCAAGCTGCAAAGACAAACGGAAGGCCGGTATACTGCTTCCAGGCAGTTCCTAGATCGTAGCAATACGCAAAATCATTTTGGTGTTGCAGGGCTCTGTCACCAATAATCAAACCGCCACGATCACCGGTTATCCGTCTGATATAATCGTCGTCTGTCGTTTTTTCGAGAATGACCGACCTCTTAAAATAATTATGCAACAAGACTCGAAGTAAAGCCACAGAAGTGCGGCTCTGGTAATCGAGTAAAATAGATCGAATTTCTTCGATAGGCACTTGGCTATATAAACACACCGATGCAATTTCTCCATTGGTAGCAATACAATGCATACCCACCCGTTTTAGTCCTGGCATTACTTTTTTTAGCGCCACAGGAACCAGCCCCAAATCGATGGCGCCACTATTGAGCTGTGCGGCAATATTGGCGGGATAATCCAGTGATAAGCAAATCTGATCGCGAATGGCCATTCTCTCTAACCCATACAGCAACGGCCTCGTGTTAAGATAGTTAACGATTCCAACCCGTATCTTCTCCAATTTAGCTAAATTTGTGGGCACAAAGGTACTGGATCAGCCGTCCATAAACCAATAGAATTCATGGAACGCAGCACACTCACCGCCATAGCCGCCATTGACGGCCGATACCGAAGCCAGGTACAATCACTCGAGGAGTACTTCTCCGAGTTCGGTCTTATAAAATACAGAATTCTTGTAGAGGTTCATTACCTCTTTTGGCTCGAAAAAAAGAAGATCATTAAACTGGGTACAGCAGCTACTAAACATCTAAAATTGCTCTGCGAAACATTCTCTATAGAGCAGGCCATGGCCATCAAAGCCATCGAAAAGACCACCAATCACGATGTAAAAGCCGTTGAATATTTTTTAAAAAAAGAATTAGATACTTGCGGAGCTACCTCTTTAAGAGAATGGGTTCATTTCGGTCTTACCTCGCAAGACATCAACAACACAGCAGTACCGCTTGCATGGAAACATGCCATGGAGAACGAATATCTTCCGGCCCTGCTGAATTTGAATACTGAATTGAGGATACTAGCCCAACGATACCGCGATGTACCCATGCTGGCCCGCACGCATGGTCAACCGGCTAGCCCCACCAAACTAGGCAAGGAGATCATGGTTTTTGTAGAGCGCATTCAGAATCAGATCGAGCAGTTTATTGGCGTGCCCTTTACAGCCAAGTTCGGGGGTGCCACCGGTAATTTCAATGCGCACCATGTGGCCTTCCCCCAAATCAA
Organism: Chitinophagaceae bacterium; assembly: GCA_947458335.1. Lineage (GTDB taxonomy): Bacteria > Bacteroidota > Bacteroidia > Chitinophagales > Chitinophagaceae > JJ008. The sequence continues at coordinate 15,699 of CANGYW010000022.1, forward strand.
CTGGATCCGGTTTGGAAATGAAATGCTGGCTTCGCTTGGACTAACCCGCCAGCAACACACCACCCAAATCGAGCACTACGACCAGCTAGCGGCTCAGTTCGATGCTATGCGCAGGATCAACACCATCCTGATTGATTTTTCAAGAGACATGTGGACCTATATCTCGCTCGAATACTTTTTACAAAAGACCAAAAAGGGAGAAGTGGGCTCCTCTGCCATGCCCCATAAGGTCAACCCTATCGACTTCGAAAATGCAGAAGGAAATTTGGGTGTAGCCAATGCGCTCTTCGAACATATGGCTGGTAAATTACCGGTGTCTCGACTACAACGCGACCTGACAGAGTCAACCGTACTGCGTAATATTGGCGTTCCGGTAGCGCACACAATTGTGGCCTTACGTTCGCTGGAGAAAGGAATATCCAAGTTGGTACTTAATGATGCTAAGATCTACGACGATCTTGATCAAAATTGGGCTGTAGTGGCAGAAGCCATTCAAACAATACTTCGCCGCGAAAACTATCCCGAGCCGTATGAAGCGCTCAAAGACCTTACCCGTGGTCAACAGCGTATTACCAAACAAGTATTACACAAGTTCATTGACGGACTAGCCGTAAAGGCCTCTGTAAAAAAGGAACTCAAAAGCATCACCCCACATAATTATACGGGGCTACATGCACCCTTTTAGTAATTGGCTACTATAGTTAATCGGAACTGACCGGCATTGACAAGCTATATCCGCCAGCATAATTCCATGCATTTTGCAGTGCCTACTTGTGAATTTCGCTGGTAAAGTGAAACTGGATGTCCGGATTGTTGGTGATTTCCGTATTAAGAAACCACTCACTTTGGGCTAGGTAAACGGGATGACCGTCTTTGTCCTCAGCCGCATTGGCCTGTTTAAAGCGCAGAAAATCTATAAGTTTAGCCGGATCGGTAGCGGTAAGCCAGCAAGCCTTGTAAAAAGGCATCGTATTAAATACCACAGAGGCTCCATATTCGTGCAAAAGGCGGTACTGGATAACTTCGAATTGTAGTTCGCCCACACAACCGATGATCTTCTTATTGCCGCCGAACTGGGTAAACAACTGAGCTACGCCCTCATCTGTTAATTGCAGCAATCCTTTTTCGAGCTGCTTGGTCTTGAGCGGATCCTTGTTAACTACTTCTTTGAAAATCTCGGGAGAGAAAGAAGGAATACCCGTAAAGTAAAAATCCTCACCCTCGGTGAGAGTATCACCAATCTTGAAATTACCGGTATCGAAAAGCCCTACCACATCGCCTGCATATGCATCTTCTATGATACTTTTATCTCTAGCCATAAATGAGTAAGGATTGCTAAAGCGCACGTCCTTATCTAAGCGAACATGGTGGTAATACTTATTGCGCTCAAACTTTCCCGCACAAATTCTAAAAAATGCAATTCGATCTCGGTGCTTAGGATCTAGGTTAGCATGAATTTTAAACACAAAACCACTCATCTTATCTTCTTGCACGCCTACAGGGCGGGTAGTAGACATCCGACTACGCGGTGTGGGAGCTATTCGAATGAACGTATCGAGCATTTCCTTTACCCCAAAATTGTTGATGGCACTGCCAAAAAAAACAGGCGCCACTTTGGCTTGTAGGTATTCCTCCACATTAAGAGCTCCGTATACGCCCTCGACTAATTCGGCATCTTCGCGTAATTGCTGTGCATCCTTTTCGCCCAGTTTATGTTCAAGTACCGGATCGGCCAACGATGCGATCTGCAACGTGTCTTCATCGGCACGGGTACCGGCCCTAAAGAGCAGCAAGCTCTGATCGGCCATATTATAAACTCCCTTAAAATCCTTACCGCTGTTGATGGGCCAAGTCATGGGATGTAGCCGGATCGTTAATTCTTTTTCGATCTCTTCTAACAGATCGAAACGATTTTTTCCGTCCCGATCCATCTTATTGATAAAAACGATCACGGGTGTATCCCGCATGCGACAGACCTCCATAAGACGGCGAGTTTGCTCCTCTACCCCGTTGACGCTATCGACGACCAAGATCACACTATCAACCGCAGTAAGTGTTCGATACGTGTCCTCTGCAAAATCTTTGTGCCCGGGCGTATCCAGTAAATTAATAAGTGTGCCCTTGTATTCAAAACTCATCACCGAGGTTGCCACCGAAATACCCCGTTGCCGTTCGATCTCCATAAAGTCGCTGGTAGCATGCTTTTTTATCTTGTTACTCTTAACCGCTCCCGCTACCTGAATAGCACCCCCAAAAAGCAGAAACTTCTCGGTAAGTGTGGTCTTTCCGGCATCGGGGTGAGAGATAATTGCAAAACTGCGTCGCTTAGCGATTTCTAGCTGATATTTCATAGAAGCGCCGCAAAGGTAAGGGTGCGGCGGCACTTGCCGTTTGGCCGGTCGCAGCCCTGCCAGGCCGTCTGTCAAAAATTAGTGTACAAGCCCCCGATTGACAGTACATTTGCACCATGATCAAGGGCACAATAGAAATAGTTGTCAGTAGCTTTAAAATGGCCATACAGGAGTTATGGAAAAACAAGCTCCGCACCTTTTTGTCGCTTTTTGGAATTACAATCGGCATATTTTGCATCATTGGAGTGCTTGCCACCGTCAATAGTTTAGAACAGAATATTCAAAACGAGATCAAATCGCTTGGCAACAATACCATCTACATCGACAAATGGGAATACAGCGGGGGTGGCCCTGATTATCCCTGGTGGAAATTCGTAAATCGCCCCTCGCCGCGTTATCAAGAAGTACAAGAGATCAGAGAAAGAACCCCCATGGCCCGATACGTGGCCTTTCACAATAGCATCAACGATCCGATAGAATTTGCCGGTCGACAACTCAGCGGTGTAACCACGCACAGCGTCAACGAAGACTTTCAACACATTCAACCCACCGAAATCGCATTTGGCAGATCTATTTCTGATAGAGAATACGAAGACGGAGCACATGTGGGCATCATTGGCAGCGAAATTGCCGAACAATTATTCGGACAAGCCGAGTTAGGTGTAGATAAAATTATTGAAGTAAGGGGCAAACAGCTACTCGTTATCGGTATCATCAAAAAACAAGGTAAGGGCTTTTTATCCGGCGGAGGTTGGGAATTTGATAAGAGTGTCTTTATCCCCTACCGATTTGGAAGAATGCTAATGAACGAACTCAAGGCCGATCCCCTCATAATGGTGCAAGGAAAAGAGGGCGTAGCTTCTTCTACCTTAAAAGAAGAGTTGACCGGCAGCATGCGAGCCGTTAGAAAACTCACACCTACCCAAGAAGATAATTTTTCGCTAAATGACATCAACGACTTTAGCAAAGTGGTCAGCGATCTTTTTGTGAATGTCAATATCGGCGGCTGGGCCATTGCCATGCTTTCTCTTATCGTGGGAATGTTCGGCGTAGCTAATATCATGTTTGTTTCTGTTCGCGAGCGTACCAGCCAAATAGGTCTCAAAAAAGCCATCGGTGCCAAAAGCAGCATCATTCTAACCGAATTTCTATTAGAATCCTCTTTTCTATGCATCATTGGCGGATTGATTGGGCTAAGCCTTGTCTTTTTACTAACGCAGATCCTGACCAGTGCACTAAACTTTCCGGTCTTTATCTCTACTAGCAACATGCTACTGGCCATCGGAATTTGTATTGTAGTGGGTATCATTGCCGGATTTATTCCTGCGCGACAAGCGGCACGCATGGACCCCGTAGTAGCCATACGCAGCAAATAAATAGAGACCCCAGAACTTTGCTATTTTTGCGCCTGTGCCCGTATGTATCCTTGCTATAGAATCCTCTTGTGACGAAACTGCTGCTGCCGTTTGTGTCGATGGAAAAATTCTATCAAACGAAATAGCTACTCAAGTAGCACATGCCAATTTTGGAGGCGTGGTTCCAGAGCTGGCCTCTCGAGCGCATCTGCAGCATATAGTACCGGTGGTAGCGTTAGCGCTTCAAAAATCTGGCGTTTCGCTAGACACAGTCGATGCCATTGCTTACACACAGAGCCCGGGACTGATCGGGTCGCTTTTAGTGGGTGGTCAATTCGCGAAGTCACTGGCACTCTCGCTAGGCAAACCGCTGATCGCCGTACATCATATGCAAGCCCATGTGCTAGCCAACCTCATAGAGCATCCACAGCTTTCTTTTCCGTTTTTATGCCTAACGGTTAGCGGTGGGCATACCCAGTTGGTCAAATGCGATAGCCCTACGCGCATGGAGGTGATTGGAGAGACCATCGATGATGCAGCCGGGGAGGCTTTTGACAAAAGCGCCAAGCTACTTGGATTGCCTTACCCTGGGGGACCACTAATCGACCAATACGCTAAAAGAGGACGTGGCGATCGTTTTGCATTTCCCGAACCTCAGATCGCTGGCCTTGATTTTAGTTTTAGTGGTCTTAAAACATCCATTCTGTATTTTTTACAAAATGCTGGTAAAAGTCATGCCTATCACCCTGAACTGATCGCCACGCCCGAGGAACAACGCAGTTTTATAGAAACGAATTTGCCAGATCTATGCGCCTCTATACAACAGCGCATCGTATCGATCTTACTACATAAACTAAAAAAAGCCGTGGTACTGACCGGTATCAAAAATATTGCTCTTGCCGGTGGCGTATCAGCCAACAGTGGATTAAGAACAGGCATCACCGAAATGGCTAAGCTAAACCACTATACCTGTACGATCCCTTCGCTGCCGTACTGCACAGACAATGCAGCTATGATAGCCATAACAGGTTATCACAAATACCTAGATAAACAATTCGCTTCGCTCGATATTCGCTCCAGTGCTAAAGCTACCTGGTAACCTGTTTATGGCCAATACCTATTTTTCGTTTAAGCAGTTTACCATTTGGCAAGACCAGGCTGCGATGAAAGTAACCACCGATGCCTGTTTATTCGGCGCCTGGGTAAGCGAACACATTCGATTGCATGCTACGCAAGGACGTGGGTTGACCACTCCAACACGAGTAGCCGATGTCGGAGCCGGCACCGGCCTGCTCTCGCTGATGATCCATCAAAAAAACCCTACTCTTACAATTGAGGCACTGGAGATAGACCCGCTCGCCGCCGAGCAGGCCCGACAAAATATTGCGAGCGCAAATGCTGATACACAGATAAACATTCATACTACAGATGCCACGAACTTCTCACCGGCAATGCCGTACGATAGTATAATTAGTAATCCTCCTTTTTACCAAGACGATCTTAAAGCGGCTGGACGGAGAAGAAGCTTGGCTTTTCATGAAGAGACACTGACGCTGCCGCAACTACTGAATTTTATCAAAAGCAACCTTAGCAGCAGCGGATACTTTTACTTACTACTGCCCTTCCGGCGAGAAAAAGAGATCGAAAGACTACTGTACGCTATGCAGCTGCATTTGAGCGAAAAAGTTTATGTAAAAACCTCACCGCAACAATCACCTCACCGGCTCTTACTAGCCGGCCGACGAGTTCAAACGGAGACTACCTTATTAGATCAACCCATGGAGGGGCGAGAAATTTGCATTACCGACCAAAACGGCCAGTACAGCAGTGCATGTAAGGCCCTCCTTAAAGAATATTACCTTGCCCTTTAATTCTATTCCAAACCGGCATAGCTGCGCATGTATGCATAATCTGGAGATAGCAGTCCATCTTCGGTAAGCGTAGCTTTTTCAATAAGGGGGGAGCCCCCTTTAAAAAGATCCTCTAGAATATACTTGATAAGCTGCTCTCCAAAATAGCGACTGGCATCGCGTGGAAGCTCATTGGGCAAATTACCGACTGCCATCACATCGATAGATCCGGGTAAGTATGGGGCTGTTTTAACAAAGGTTGTTCGATCTACCCCATAGAGCGGATCCTCGATACTCTGATCTCCCAGATTGATGGGAACAGATCCATTGGCATCATCGCTGATATCGGCGATGGTTACGATCTTGAATCGGGGGTCAGTCACATCTTCTTTTTCGAAGAGTCTCTCCATACCCTGCTCCCAATAAATACCATTCATCAAAATATCGGTAACCTGGGCATAAGGCTTAAATCGGGTCAAATAACGATCGTGGTGGGCGTGAAACTCTTCTCTATCGTAACCGCCCGTGACTTTGTTCTGAAAGAGATCGGCACCCTTTAGATGGGTATAAACAGGATAGGTATATTGCCTTTTCAGATAATCACCGGGTTCTACCTCATGGATGCCCATTAAGTTCATCACCTCTAAAATGCCATGAGCCACCCGGCCAGATCCGGTGACCGCAATTTTGACAGGAGGAACTTTTAGCCCAAAATAAGTATGAATTAATTCTCTGAAGCTTCGCTGTTTGTAAACTCTATTTAAGGTAAAGGTTCCGGTTCTTTTACCATAAGCCATCATTCCATTATGAGCTCCTACCACCCCGGCAAAAAACCCAAATCCGATAATTCGTTGGCCGTCCTCGTGCTCCAGGCACTCGTAATCGATAAGCCGGATACGCTTCTTTAGCACTGCCCGAAAAAGATCCTGATTATAGGGCTGCAGCTTTTTGGTATGTGAGAAAAACAAATAGGTCTTACGATCAATCAACTGGGCGATGGGCACCTCTTTGATCCCGAAAATGTATTCGCAGTCAGAGAGATCCTCTTGTACAGCTACTCCAGCCCGAAGATACTCCTGATCGCTATAACAGCGGGCAGAGGAGGGTTGTACGACTATTCGTACTTGCTGAAAATTCTTTTGAAGCCACTTGCACTGAGCCGGGGTTAACGCTACCCGACTATCGGGCGGATTTTTACCCTCCCGCAACAATCCGATCCTGATCATAGGCATACCTTTGCAATCAGCAGCGAAATTAACCCGATTTAAGCGGTTTTAGATATGAACTATTTTGAACTCTTTGAGATACCAGTTCAGCTACGCGTGGACAGCGCCACCCTAAGAAGCAAATTCATGGAATTAAGTCGCCGCTATCACCCCGACTTTTACACCAATGATACCCCAGATGCACAAGAAGAGGCCCTAGAAAAAATTGCATTAGTCAATAACGCTTGGAAGACATTTCAACAACCCGAAGAGACCATAGCCTATGTATTACACCTAAAGGGATTACTGGTCGAAAACGAAAAGTACCAATTGGATGCCGATTTTTTGATGGAGATGATGGAGATCAACGAAGCACTTACAGAACAAGATGCGGGTCAACTGTCTTCTCTAACAGAGCGCTTACAGCACCTTCAAGAGCAAATCTATGCGCCCGTACGTGCCATTATAGAAAATTTTAGGGATGATACTACCTCGCAAGCCGATCTTCTAAAGGTAAAAGAATACTACTTTCAAAATAAATATCTAGAGCGTATTAAGGAGAGCCTTAACTCCCAATAGCAATCGATGATTATCCCAGGCCCCAATTACTACATAACCAACCATTCGCTTTGCCCCTATCGATGATTTTTGTACCTTTGCCCTCCTCCCGCCCGGGTGGCGAAACTGGTAGACGCAGCAGACTCAAAATCTGCCGCCCGCAAGGGTGTATCGGTTCGATTCCGATCTCGGGCACAA
>CANGYW010000023.1 GCA_947458335.1 Chitinophagaceae bacterium
CACATCAGCTCCTAATTCTCCGGGAGGGGTCAACAAGGTCAGGGCCAGCAGATCGGTGGCCATTACTACATATGCTCCTTGTGCATGAACTTGGTCGATAAAGGTCTTATAATTTTCGATGGCCCCTTTTTCGTTAGGGTATTGTACGATAGCGCCAAAGTAAGTCTTATCGATTACGGCTTGCTGATAATCACCGATTACAATTTCGATCTGCACGGGTATAGCACGGGTACGAAGTAAATCGATGGTTTGTGGAAAGCAGGCAGCGTCTACAAAAAATTTAGGTCTTTCGATATGGTCTTGCCGGTTGAGGGAGTTAAAAAACATGGTCATAGCCTCTGCTGCCGCTGTAGCTTCATCCAGCAACGAAGCATTTGCAATAGGAAGTCCGGTCAAATCGCTTACCATGGTCTGGTAGTTGAGCAAACTTTCTAGTCTTCCTTGTGCAATCTCTGCCTGGTAGGGCGTGTATTGCGTGTACCATCCGGGATTTTCGAAAATAGTGCGCAAGATTACAGAAGGGGTAATGGAGGGATAATAGCCTTGTCCGATAAAATTTTTCCAGACTTGGTTTTGTTTTCCAACTTCTGCAATGTGTTGCAAGTATTGATATTCGCTCAGTGGCTCCGGCACGTTGAGTGCTCTGTCCATACGGATGGTAGCAGGAACTGTTTTATCGATGAGCGATGAAAGTTGTGATTCGCCAACGGTCTGTAGCATTTCTTTTTCGTGCGTGGCAGATCCGTTGTGACGGGCGCTAAATTCATTGGATTGCAATGCGAGCAAGTTCATAACAATACAAGGTTAATAATGTAGGCTGCAAAGGTACGGTCACCTGTGCACATGCGGCGCCTTTTGGCGTAAATTGGGGATAAGCCGTTAAGTTCATTTCTTTGCAGGATGCCCCACGATCTATTACATAACTGGGAAAAAAAGTCAGCCGACCGCCAAAAGCTGTATGGCCAATTTCTAAACAAGGTGCCGCTGCAGCAGGTGTTGAAGCATCAAGTCGAATTACACGAAGAAGCCTTTGACAAAATTGATTGTTTGCAATGCGCCAACTGCTGCAAGGGCTATTCGCCCCGGTTCAAAACACCCGATATCAAGCGGATCAGTCGATTGCTCAGACTTAAGGAAAGCGTTTTTATAGAAACCTATCTGCGGGTCGATGAGGAGGGTGATTATGTGACCAAGAGCCTGCCTTGTCCTTTTCTGGGAGCCGATAATCGGTGCAGCATCTACGATAGTAGGCCTTCGGATTGCAGTCGGTTTCCGTACACCGACGAGGATGTTTTAGTAAAGAGAGCCAAGCTGACGCAAAAAAATAGCAGCTTTTGTCCAATTACCTATTACGTATTGGAGCGGTTGATGCAAACGATTCCTATTCGCTAATGGCTTTCTGAGAATAAAGGGTCAATATTCAAATTTGCGCAGAGTAGGCGCTTTGAACCAGGTAACAGCTGTAATAAGTAGCGTCATACACCCCCCAAAGATAACAGAGGGAACCAGCCCCATGCCGGCAGCAGCTACTCCACTTTCAAACTGGCCCAATTCATTTGATGAATTGATGAACATCGAATTGACAGCAGAGACCCTTCCGCGCATATCGTCGGGAACAAAGAGTTGCACTACCGTGCCTCTAATAATTACGCTAACGCCATCAAAGAGACCCGAAACCAATAAAGCAAAGAAGCTTAGCCAGAAGTTAGTAGAAAGCGCGAATACTAAGATGCAAAGCCCAAAGCCACCAACGGCCAACAGTAATTTCTTTCCCTGGTTTTTTTGAAGTGGATAACGAGTTAGCCAGGCGATAGCTAAAAAATTGCCGAGATACGTAGCTGCTACCAGCCAACCCAATCCTTGAGGCCCTACATGCAAAATATCGTTGGCAAAAGCTGGAAGTAGGGCTACCGCACCGCCAAATAAGACGGCAAACATGTCGAGACTCATGGCCCCGAACAGGGCTTTTTGACGCCATACAAACCGAACCCCCTCCAAGACACCTTCCCAGGTGCGCGAACCACCCTGCCAGCTAATGGGCTTTGGAGCGATTTGCATAAAAAGGATGATGGCGATGAGATTAAGCACGAGCACCGGAATAAATGCGATCGTGATATTGGTATACCCCATTAGCAGCCCGGCTAGTGCGGGTCCGGTAACAGCGGCTAGTAGCCAAACCATACTATTAATGGAGGCGGCTTTGACCAATGCATCGGCTGGAACCAACTGCGCCAGAAATGCATTGAAGGCCGCTCCGGAATAGGCACGCACGGCTCCGGTGGCGGCCATAATAGCATAGATGCTCCACTCAACTATTCGGGTGTTGTACTGTGAATGCATCCATTCGGAAGTAACCGTGGCCAATGCCATCATCAACAGTAAATAGAGTGTCATACAAATGGCCAACAACCGCTGCTTATTGCTTTTGTCTACCCGCACCCCGGCTGGCAATGCCAATGCAATTGCAGGAATTACTTCGGATAGACCCAGCATTCCAAGGGCTAGTTTGCTGCCCGTTATCTCGTATAGTCTCCATCCAAGCAGCACAGGGGTCATTCGCAGTCCGGCAATAAACAAGATACGCGCCACTATAAAGAGCGTAAATTCTTTGTTGATGATCTGTTTGAATAAATACTTTCCGGGGGCAGTGGCGCTCATGGTAGTTGAATATAGTGTAGTCCGGCGGGATAATCCGTTTCAATGGCTTTAATGATGGTTTGCAAGTGAAGATCGTTGTGAAGAAAATCCGCTTGTGTTACATCTATCACCAGCGTGCGGGTCGGTTGTTGACGAATGTAGCTGCCGTAAGTCTCTTGTAATTGTTCGAGATACTCGTCGGGGATATTTTGTTCATAAGGTCGATTACGCTTGCGAATATTTTCTTGCAGTTTAGGCACCGGTGCTTGTAAATAGATCAACAGATCGGGTTGCAACAGTTGCTGGTGAATGATATCGAAAAGCCGCTGGTAGAGACGAAACTCGTCTTCGGGAAGCGTCACTTTTGCAAAGAGCAGGCATTTGGTAAAGAGATAATCAGAAATGGTCAGCTCTTTGAAAAGGTCTTGTTGCTGTAAGAGTTCTTTTAACTGCTTATAGCGCTCTGCCATAAAAAAAAGCTCGACAGGAAAGGCATATTGCCCGGGATTTTCGTAGAATTTGGGTAAAAAGGGATTGTCTGCAAATTCCTCTAAGATTAGCCTGGATCTAAAATGACGGCTAAGCAGTTGGGCAAGGGTGGTCTTGCCCGCCCCAATATTGCCCTCGATCGTAATAAACTGGTACTGCATGGCTTGAGCCGCAAGATACTTTAATTCGTTGCCTACTTTAGAGTTTGACCAAGTTTGTGGAAAAGTCAACCGAGTAGTTGAACCGGACTTTGGTCCCGGCATTGCTGCAAAAGGGTATGGATGGTGCAATGTAGTTTAGGATGCCAATGCTTGGCAGCAATTTCCGCAAGCGGAAGTAAAGCAAAGCGTCGAGAAGCTAACTCGGCGTGGGGGATATTTAAATCATCTTCTTCTATCACCAATCGGTCGTAGAGAAGAATGTCTATGTCTATTACGCGGGGTCCGTATCGGGTTGACCGAACTCTTCCCATTTGTTGTTCAACCGATAGAAGGGTAGCCAGTAGCGCTTGTGGTGTCTGTTGAGTCGAGATGCAGAGGGCTTGATTAAGAAAAGCGGGTTGATCGGTTTTTCCCCAGGGGGCCGTTTCGTAGAGTGAAGAAACAGAGGTGATGCGTCCTGCTTGTTGATCGATTTGTGTAGCGGCTTGCTCCAATTGTTTTTTTCGATCGCCCAGGTTAGATCCGGTAAGCAGATAGACAGTGGCCATAAAGGTCAAAGATGATGAATTTAAAATACATTTGTGGGGATGTCAACACAATCGTCGCCCACGTATAGCCAGTGGACTGCCTTACTGGCTATGACAAAGGCCGGCTTCAGGGCCATATTTGCCAACCCTATTGCAATTGTCTTTAGTGTTATCTTTCCTATTGTATTTGTTTTGATCTTCTCTGCGTTCGGCTCGGGCAATGGTACTACTTATAAAATTGCCGTGTTGCCCGGCTCCGATACCACCCATACATTCTTTCAAATGCTCCGCCAAAATTCTGCGGTTGAGTTAGTCAGTTTCTCAGATAGTACAAAGCTGCAGCAAGCGTTGCTCAAAGGAAAGCTCACCGGCACCTTACTGCTCACTAGAGGGGTTGCTGCCGATACTACTTCTGCTTCTGTGCGGGTTCAATTCTTCTCAACAACGGCCAGTGGTCCTACCATTGGACCCTTTTTGAATCTGCTCGATTATATCCGATTGCAGGGATTGGCGGCAACGATGCCTCAGGGAAGCGTCTCGATTGATCGTCCGGTGATTCGTGAGGTTAGAAAGTACCTTCCTATCGATTTTGTACTTCCGGGACAATTGGGTTTTTCGATCTTATTTTCAACGTTATTTGGCATTGCCTTTACTTTTTACGGCTTACGGGAGCAAGGAGTTCTCAAGCGTTTCTTTGCCACGCCAATACATCGCATCAACATCTTGATTGGAATTGGTAGTAGCCGTATTTCCTTTCAATTACTTAGTGTACTTGTGCTATTACTTTTTGGTCATTGGGTACTCGACTTTACGTTGCAGAATGGGTGGGTGAGTGTTGTGCAAATTGTTTCCTTTACGGTGCTGATGTTGCTGCTCTTGATGGGGGTGGGACTTATCTTTAGTAGCATAGCCAAGACTGATGCCACCATTCCGCTATTAATTAATCTCTTTGCTTTGCCGCAAATGTTACTTTCAGGCACTTTTTTCTCTGTAGAGGTGTTTCCACTGTGGCTGCAACGTATCTGCGAGATATTGCCGCTTAAGCAATTCAATGACGCCGTTAGAAAAATTTCTTTTGAAGGACTTGGGTGGCTCGATTGCGGTAAAGAATTCGGTATTCTATTACTTTGGACAGTGTTAGTCTATGCGCTGCTTTCTAGACTGCTTCGTTGGGAATAATCATTTGAGACATGCGTAGTATATACTTTTTTGTAGTGAGTCTGCTAATATTATTCTTGCTAATCACTTGTATTGGCCTTTTTTTTCCAGCGCGTGTGACCATCTCAAGAGCGGTCGATATTTCGGCATCTCGTTTATCCGTTTATTCCTTGCTTTCCGATCCGTCTGGTTGGAGGCTGTGGTTTCCAGGGGCCACTAACTGGCCTTTGGTTAATGCCGGTAGTCGAGTCGCAGGTATTGCGACGCCAAATGGTAATTCTCTCTTGATTTACCCACAAAATGACAGCACCATTCTTGTAAAGGGGCTGCAGGCAGCCTCTATCGATGGTGATATGGGTTTTAAGCTCATAGGGTCGCAAGCGGATCGTTATGTAACCGTTCAGTGGTACATGAATTTTTATTTTGACTGGTATCCATGGGAACGATTTTCGAGTTTGTTGCTCGAAAATAAATTTGGGACTGTTATGGAGCAGGGGTTAAAACAACTGGAGCAGCAAGCTCAGTCGGATGCTCGTAAAAATTGAAGGTTGCGCATAATCCCTTTGTAGCCGGGCCGCATAAGGGGAGAGTCTTTGAATATTTTTTTAAAGTTCTCTTCGGTCATTGTCATCCACTCTTGGGTACTAAGATTTAATATTTCTGGTAATGGAGCAAAGGCCGGTTCGCGACTTGAGGTGCTGAATCTATTCCATGGGCAGACGGTCTGGCAAGTATCACAACCGAACATCCATCCATCCATTTTTCCCTGGGCCTCAGCTGGCAGTAGCTGGTCTTTTAGTTCGATGGTGTAATACGAAATACATCGATTCGCTGCAATCGTCTTGTCGGGTAAGATGGCATCGGTGGGGCAGGCATCAATGCAGCGGGTACAGCTTCCACAATAATCCTTAGCGAAAGGGTCGTCATAATCTAGTATTAGATCGGTAATAAGTGTAGCGATAAAAAAGTAGGAGCCGTTTTTTTTGGTAATGAGATTCCCATTTTTTCCTACCCATCCCAGGCCACTGCGTAGGGCCCAGCTGCGTTCTAGCACGGGCGCTGAATCGACAAACCCCCGACCGGTAATGGCACCGATTTTTTCTTGCAGCTCTGCTAGCAATTCGTGCAATTTTGTCTTGATAACAGAATGGTAGTCCTTTCCCCAGGCGTAAGCAGCGATCTTAGGAGTCGTTGGCGATTGTCTTTCGTCGGGAAAATAATTCATGAGCATTGTAATCACTGATTGGGCACCGGGCACTAATCGAGTGGGATCGATACGCAGGTCAAAATGATTTTCCATGTATTTCATCTTGCCATGCATTCCCTGGTGTAGCCATTTTTCCAGGCGACGGGCATCCTCTTCGAGAGGCATCGCCTTGGCAATACCGCAGTAAGAGAATCCCAGCCGCTGGGCTATTTCTTTGATCAACCGGGTATGTTGCGAAACAGGCTGCACGGTGATTTACTATTGCTGACAACGGTCGCTCCACTGACGATCGATAAGGGCTTTCATTTCTAGGTGTAGACCCGCTTTATCTTCTTTCAACTTATTTTTTGTGATTACTAGGTAAGCGTAACCTCGGCAGCGATCTATCATAGACCATCCTCCGTATAACCCCGGTGCGCAAAGTGCAGTGGATGCTCCATCCTTGTTTTCTATCACCCAGGCCCCATGAGCATAACCAACCGTCTCACCTTTCATCGGGCTATAAGCGACCTTAGAGGCGGGTGACTGAACTTGAAGAAAAGCAGTGACAGAAGTCTCGGTCAAAAAGGGCACCTGGTTTACTTTTCCCTTATTGAGTAGCATGCGCAGAAATTTTAGATAGTCTTCTGCCGTGGATTGTGCGCCTGCCGAGGGATCTAGCGCTCCTCCGCTCAGGTCGGTAAAACTGGTGCGTCGCATACCTAACGGTGTCAAGAGCTTTGATTTTATAAGGATGTCAAATTTCTTTTTGGTAACGATCTCTGCCACGCGACCTGCAATAGTGATTCCCACAGAAGAGCTATACCAGCACTCTGCTCCAGGCTTGGCGCGGATAGTCAGTTTGGCCAGTTCGTTAACCTCCTCTTCGAGAGAAGTGTATTTTTTTCGTTGTCCACTGCCCAGCGATTTGTCTTTGGGTTCAATACCTGTCATATGACTTAGGCAATGCCGAATAGTGATGTAGCCTTTAAAATACTTGCCAAACTCGGGTATATATTTTTGTACCGGATCGTCTATGGATAGTTTTCCCTCTTCGGCTAGTTTAAATAGTAATGCTGCAGTCAGCCACTGGCTGCTTAAAAAAACAGGAGCCTGCGATTTGGCAGTAAAGGTCTTTGACTCCATTAACAATTGGGTTGTGTCTGCGGTAGCAATTACGAATACAAAATCTTCTTCTAGTTCTTTAGTGTTAGCGGTCATCTTGGCCTTGACGGCAGTCCAGTCAGGCTGGGCACGCAGAAGTAGGGGGCTCTGCAACAATAGCAGAAAAATCAACCGGCATATGACGTTCGTGCAGATACGGGTGAAAAAAAATGACAAACTTTCTGTTCGGGGGTAGGATATCATTTGCTGAATGATTTTTGAGAGGTTTTTGGAGCCGAACGGGCTGTTCGGATAAAAGTACAAACTAAAAAACTATCATATTGTTATGAATTTATCCAATTTCACTATCAAAGCGGCCGAGGCCATACAGCAGGCCCAACAGCTGGCCTTTAACGCTCGCCACCTCTCAATAGAGACCGAGCATTTGCTCAAGGCCTTGCTAGACCAGGTAGATTCACCTGTAGAGTATCTGCTCAAGAAAAATAATGTTACAGTCAATTTGCTACAGACCAAATTGCAAGAGCTGATGAGTGCGTTGCCTCGCACCGAAGGAGAACCGGCGCAGCAGATTAGCCGTGAGGGGAATAATGTGGTGTTGAGAGCAGGAGCTGTGCTGCAGCATTTTCAAGATGAGTTTATTACCCCCGAGCATTTACTGTTGGCCTTGGTACAAGGAAATGATGCCACTGCTAAGCTGCTTCGCAATGCCGGCTTAACCGAGCAGGGATTAACAGTAGCCATCAAGGAGCTTAGAAAAGGGGCGAAAGTAACTTCTTCTACCCAAGAGCAGTCCTTTCAGGCGCTTGAGAAATACGCCCGTAACCTAAACGAAGAGGCGCGTCGCGGAAAACTCGATCCAGTAATCGGCAGAGACGAGGAGATCAGAAGAACCTTACATATTTTGTCTCGTCGTACTAAGAATAATCCCATTTTAGTGGGCGAGCCCGGTGTGGGAAAGACTGCCATTGCGGAGGGTATTGCACACCGCATTGTAAATGGAGATGTGCCCGAAAATCTTCGATCAAAGTTGATCTATGCACTTGATATGGGTCAGTTGATTGCAGGGGCTAAGTACAAAGGAGAATTCGAAGAACGATTAAAGGCTGTTGTAAAAGAGGTGGGCCAGTCAGATGGTGGAATTATACTTTTTATCGATGAGATCCATACCCTTGTGGGTGCCGGTGGTGGAGAGGGGGCCATGGATGCCGCCAATATATTAAAACCAGCCCTCGCACGCGGAGAGCTGAGAGCCGTGGGGGCTACTACTCTCAACGAGTACCAGAAGTATTTTGAAAAAGATAAAGCCCTCGAAAGGCGTTTTCAAAAAGTGCTTATCGAAGAACCCTCACCCGAAGATGCTATTTCTATTTTGCGCGGGCTTAAGGATCGCTATGAGACGCACCATCACGTTCGAATCAAAGATGAGGCGATTATTGCGGCGGTCGAGTTATCGCATCGCTATATTACCGATCGTTTCTTGCCCGACAAGGCTATCGACCTAATCGATGAAAGTGCCGCCAAGTTGCGGCTCGAGATGAACTCGATGCCAGAAGAACTCGATACGCTCGAAAGACAGATTCGGCAGCTAGAAATAGAAAGAGAGGCCATTAAGCGAGAAAGTGATGAGGTTAAATTAAAGGAACTAAGCACCGAGCTGGCCAACCTGGCCGTGCAACGAGATACTCTCAAAGCCAAATGGACCGAGGAAAAAGAACTGGTCGAGCAAGTACAATCTGCCAAAGCAACCATAGAGCAGCTTCGGCAAGCAGCCGAGCGGGCCGAACGAGAGGGCGATTACGGAAAGGTGGCTGAGATTCGTTATGGTAAGATTAAGGAGCAAGAAAAAACGATTGAAGCTCTCAGCGAACAGCTTAGCCAGACGGCTGAAAAGCGTCTATTAAAAGAGGAGGTAGATGCAGAAGACATTGCAGAGACCGTAGCCAAGGCCACCGGCATTCCGGTAAGCCGTATGATGCAGTCTGAGCGAGAAAAACTATTGCATCTCGAGACAGAGTTGCACCAGCGGGTGGTAGGACAAGATGAGGCTATTACCGCAGTAGCCGATGCCATCCGGCGAAGCAGAGCCGGTTTACAGGATCCCAAAAAGCCAATTGGATCGTTTGTTTTTTTGGGGACCACCGGTGTCGGAAAAACAGAATTAGCTAAGGCACTAGCCGAATTATTATTTGATGATGAGTCCATGCTCACCCGCATCGACATGAGTGAGTATCAAGAAAAGCATACCGTGAGTCGCCTGGTAGGTGCTCCTCCGGGCTATGTAGGGTACGAAGAAGGAGGGCAGTTAACCGAGGCCGTGCGTCGTAAACCTTTTAGTGTCGTACTGCTGGATGAGATAGAAAAAGCACACCCAGATGTCTGGAATATTTTGTTGCAGGTATTAGATGACGGAAGGTTGACAGATAGTAAAGGTCGAGTGGTCAATTTTAGGAACACAATAATTATTATGACCTCAAACATCGGCAGTCACTTGGTAATGGATGCGTTTGAATCGGTACGCGAGGAAAACGAAGTAGAAGAGGCTACTAATAAGGCGAGAGAGGAAGTAATGCAACTGCTTCGACAAACCATTCGGCCTGAGTTGCTCAATCGGATCGATGAGATCATTATGTTTAATCCGTTACTGCGTAAAGAAGTGATGGGAATCGTGCGGATTCAGCTGGAGGCGCTTAAAAAAATGTTGCAAGAGTCGGGTATTGCAATCGATTTTAGTGACTATGCGCTGCGATATCTGGCTGTACAGGGATTCGATCCGCAATTTGGTGCCAGGCCTTTAAAGCGACTGATCCAAAAAGAGATTATCAACCCACTCAGCAAAAAAATACTGGCTGGAGAGATCGACAAATCGGCCCCTGTGTTGGTAGACGTATTTGATAATACAGTAGTATTTCGCAGTGGGGTGACCAAGGTCATTGGGCTTCTTCCATAGGCCGCTTACCTTGAATTGCTAGAGGGGAGAGGGAAGTTTTTTTTAGGCAAGGGGTAGCACTTAATTTAAGTATATCCTCTATAAGTAATTGAAAATCAATTTTTTTGTTGAAAAATGTTAAATATATTATAAGCGGCGGTTAAACGGGATAAAAACCCCCTATCTTTAGCCGCAGCCGGGTTGAAAAAAAGATTGGTGCAAGTGCTCAACCCAAAACACTAACAGTTGTTATTATTTATGGCCGGTTTTCTAACCTGCAAAACAAAACGAAATGGCATTTAAAAAGGACGATGTTGTAATTATAGAGCCCCGCGAGATTTTTGTGGGCAAAAAGGACGCGCCTATTACATTAATGGAGTTCGGGGAGTACGAAAGTGAGGAATGTGCCAAAGTAAACGAGGTCGTAAAGCAATTACTGGAAGAGTTCGAGGGGAAGATAAAATTTCAGTTTAGACATTTTCCGCTAACCCTAATTCACCAGCGCAGCTTAAAGGCGAGTGAGTCTGCCGTAGCTGCGGCGCAAGAAGGAAAATTTTGGGAAATGCACAATGTGCTTTTCAGCAATCGCAGAAATCTGGGCACAACCAGTTTAAAGTTACACAGCAAAGAAGCCGGCGTAAAGAATAAAAAATTTCTAGACGATCTGGTTAACGGTGTTTATGGCTGGCAAGTGCAAGACGATCTTAAAGAGGGTATTAATCGTGGTGTAAAAGATTTGCCTGCCTTCTTTATTAACGATGTTCCATTTTCAGGCAAACCCACGTTCGCCAATTTGAGTGCCGCTATTCAATCAGCACTCAAAAAATCTAAGGGTAAGACGCCGGTAAAAAAGGCTGCCACCCAGCCAACCGCAAAGCGTGCTCCTTCTAAATCTGTAATCAAGCAAAAACAACGAGCCTGATCGGATTGTTGGTTGTTGGTTTTCTACTTCTTTACCGTCCTTAGAAAGGGCGGTTTTTTTATACTAAAAAGCCCCCTTGAAAAATCAAGAGGGCTTTTTGAATAAAGACAACGCGTATTACCAGCGACTATTTGAATAGTTAGCAGAGCGGGCAGGTCTTTCTTCACGGGGTTTGGCAACGGCCACGCGAATGGCGCGTCCTTCTACCGTGGCACCGTCCAGTTCGCCAATGGCTTTTTGGGCGGCGGCATCATCGGTCATCTCCACAAATCCAAAGCCCTTGCTGCGGTTCGTGTACTTGTCCATGATGATTTTGGCAGAGCTTACTTCGCCATAATCAGCAAAATAACTTCTGAGATCTTCGTCCGTTACGGCGAACGGAAGGTTCGAAACATAAATGTTCATGCAAAAAAATTAAGCATTAAAAAAACTTGAGAACAACGAAAAGGTAAAGAAGACTAACTAGTGGCGACCAGAGGCTTTGCAGTAGTACGAATCGTTCAGTTACGGACAGTCAGTTGACTCAAAATAACAGTACAAAGGTAGGGGTATTTAGAGTTGCCTCCAATTATAATTTTGTTTCTTTGTTTTATGATCCGATCGTTACATGATATATCCGCTCCGTATTTTATTGGTATTGCTGGTACCGGCATGAGTGCATTGGCACAGTATTTACAGGGAATTGGTATGCAGGTGTCCGGTAGTGATCGCCAGTTTGAAAAGGGTGCGTTGAATGAAGTGCGGACCAAGTTGAGCGAAACAGGTATTCGTTGTTTTGAACAAGACGGAAGTTCGCTTACAGCAGCGTTCGATGTAGTGATTGTTTCAACTGCTATTGAAGATACCATAATTGAAGTACAGCAAGCCAAGCAACTGGGCATTCCTATTTTGCATCGCGCAGCGCTACTAGCACTCATCGCTGCCAGTAAGAAGACCATTGCTATTGCAGGTACTAGCGGTAAAAGCACTACAAGTGCCATGCTTTTCGAGATACTCGATAAAGCCGGTTATCAACCCGGTATTATCAGCGGAGCCGGACTTGTGCGTATTATCGAAGAGGGAAAAATTGGAAATGCGGTAGCCGGAAAAGGGGAGTGGCTTGTTATTGAAGCCGATGAAAGTGATGGATCGATTGTACAGTATCATCCACATATCGGTGTTTTGCTCAATATTGATAAAGATCACGAAGAAACTGAAAAACTCATTTCATTATTTACGACGTTCAAAAGTAACTGTCAACGATTTCTTGTTAATCGTACGCATCCCTTGGCTGCGACTCTTTCTTTTGATGCGAACAATGATTTTGTAGTTGCAAAGAGCGAGGGAGTCGGTTACTGCGCCGAGGCCTTTAGTCAGTCGGGGATGACTATCTCATTTTTAGTTAACGGCGAACGTGTCGATCTGCAACAGATCGGTCAGCACAATATGGAAAACGCCCTGGCTGCTATTGCAACAGCCCACCAAATTGGGGTGCCGCTCGCCGTTGCCGCCGCCGCATTGGCGGAGTATAAAGGTATTTACCGCCGTCACCAGGTCTTGGGTCAAAAAAACGGTGTTTGGTTGATTGATGATTATGCACATAACCCGGTCAAGTGTGCAGCCGCCATCAGGGCTTGTCAACCAGTGGCGTCAAAAGTGATAGCTTGGTTTCAGCCGCATGGATTTAAGCCCACTCGGTTTTTACGTCATGATTTTGTACAAGAATTTGCAGCGGTGCTTCGCAGCTGCGATGAGATCTGGATGAGCGAGATCTATTATGCCGGAGGTGCTGCAGTAAAAGATATCTCTGCAGCCGATCTAATAGAAGATCTTCAACAATTGGGAGTTGCTGCTTTTTTTGTGGCAAACCGAGCGGAGTTGTTAGCGAATATGCGTGCTCATTTTTCAGCAGATTGCGTCTTGCTTTTAATGGGGGCTCGTGACCCATCGCTAGAAACTTTTGCTCGAGAGGTATGGGATACGCTCTGAGTTAGGGAGCTAAAAATTTGTAACCAGCCCACGTGGCCATCCATCCTCCCACTAAAGTGGCAGTTAGGTAGAGAGCGAAAATGGCGAATCTGTCGGTCTTTATCAATAGTAAGCTTTCGTGGCTGAACGCAGAGAGCGTGGTAAAGCCTCCACAAAGGCCCGTGAATAGAAAAAGCTTGGTTTCTTCCGATAAGGTAGCATACTTCTCACTAAAGCCCCAACCAATTCCGATTAAAAGACAGCCTAGCATATTGACTAGCCAGGTTCCCGTTGGAAAAGCATCTTGGTGAACCGGATTTAGTAAACGCTGCAGAGTGTAGCGTAGCACGGAGCCGAGGGCGCCTCCTGCCGCTACAAAAAAAAGGTATCGTATCATGGTTGATCGTGTTCGTATAGATACTTCAGATCTACCAGCCAGGATGTATTACTCTTGGCAATGCGAAGGGTATCGTGATCGTTCTTGTACGAATTTGAGTAAATAACGATAGCTACAGAGTCATTGATGGCCGTCGCACTATGGATGACAATGGTGGATCCTTTGTAGTTGTCTTTCTCTTCAGTTGGCATCTTTTGATAGAACTGTGCAGCAATGTCGAGGTAGCTATTGTTTACAGAGTCTTGTACCATAAAAGTTCTGGCTTCCTCAAACTTACCATCCAAGGCAGATCGTATGAACAGACGAGCGGCGTCTAGTTCATTTTCAGCCACCAGAATTTTATTTTCTTTGGGTTGACACCCCGGCAATAGGAGCAGTAGAAAAGTCGAGAGCAGCAGCGTATTCTGTATGTTAATTTGCATAAGGCAAATTACAAAAAAATAGTGTAGCTGTTTGCCTTGATTGTTTTAGGTCCGTTGTTGCGGTTGCTGTTCTTTTTCGTGCTCCTGGTTGTACGCTCGCAAGATCTGCTTGACCAATCGGTGGCGTACCACATCTTCTTCGTCGAGTTCTATGTGGCCAATGCCATCAATATTTTTTAAGATCCGCACCGCAGTTTGTAACCCGCTGCGTTGATTGCGAGGAAGGTCTACCTGCGTCATATCGCCGGTAATGATGGCCTTGGCATTGGCCCCAATGCGGGTCAAAAACATTTTTAATTGTAGATCGGTTGCGTTTTGAGCCTCATCCAAAATAATAAAGGCGTTATCGAGCGTTCTTCCCCGCATATAAGCAAGGGGGGCGATCTCAATGGTACGCGTGGTCATATAGTAACCGAGTTTATCGGCAGGTATCATATCGTCTAGCGCATCATAGAGGGGGCGTAGGTAGGGGTCTATCTTCTCTTTGAGATCACCGGGTAAAAAACCCAGACTCTCGCCGGCCTCAACGGCAGGGCGTGTTAAGATGATTTTTTTTACCTGTTTGTTTTTGAGTGCACGTACCGCCAGTGCGACGGCCGTGTAGGTCTTTCCGGTACCGGCTGGTCCAATCGCAAAGACAATATCATTTTGCTCGGCCTCTTGTACCAATTTTTTTTGATTGGCGGTACGGGCCCGGACCGATTTGCCGTTGGGTCCAAAGACAAGTACCTCTGCAGGATTTTTTTCTTGGAAGTGATCGATTACCTCCTGGTCATCACCGCCAAGTACTTGTTCGAAGTACTGCTGGCTCATGTGGCCATTACGTTCGAGATAAGAAACAATAACGGCGATCTTTTCTCGGGCAGAATCGATCTGCTCGGGAGCGCCACTGAGTTTAAGCTGTGTGCCGCGGGAAAGAATTTTTAGAAGAGGGAATTTCTTTTTTAAAAGGTCGAGTTTTCCGTTGTTGACCCCGAAGAATTCAATTGGATTGATCGTTTCGAGGTTAATAATGGTATCTGTCAAGGCGCTGCTTTTTTGTAAGGTAAATAGATTAGTAGTGCGAACGAGCTATTTCAATATTAAATTAGGAATATTAAAATTCCAATTAATACTTATCAACAAATGTGAATAGAAAGCAGTGTTATCTTTTCTTGAACGAAGAGCCAGCTATCAAATAGAGAGCACGTTGTCGCGAGCAATCATGCAGGCTCCGATTACGCCAGCTTTTTCTCCCAACCTCGAGATACGAAGCTGTGTATCGCTGTTGACAAGGCTTAGCGAATATTTATTGATTGCGCTTTTTACAGGCAGTCGCAGATAGTCGCCTGTTTCCGACAGGGTTCCTCCAATTATTAAAAGCTCCGGATTAAATACGTTGATAAGCATCGCGAGTCCTTTTCCGATTTTTTCGCCCAGGTCGGCTAACATTTCGATACAAAGCATATCCTCTTGGTGTGCGGCTGCAATAATGTCGAGTAAGGTAATTTCGGCCGGATCTTTCTTCTTTTTCATAGCCGAAGAGGTGAAACCCTGCTTGATCTTTTCGCGAAACTTTCGGAGTAGTGATTGACCAGAAGCCTCTGTTTCTAGGCATCCTTTCTTTCCACAATGGCAAAGTATTTCGTTTTCGAAAAACGGAATATGTCCAAATTCACCGCTAAAGCCAGATTTTCCATAGTAGAGTTTACCATTAACCAAAATACCCAGTCCGATCCCATAATCCATATTTACAAAAAGTACATGGCGCGCGCCAGCCACTTCTCCGCTGCAGAACTCGCCATAGGCCATGGCCCTGGAATCATTTTCTAGAAATGTAGGAATTCCAAATTCGCGCTGGATGGTTTGGGCCAGTGGCTCTTCTTGAAAATGAAAATAGCTGTAGCTATAACCAGTGGTTTGGTTAATACGGCCCGATAAGTTGATACCCATACCCAGTATCTTGTTTTTAGGAACAGAAAGTTCTTGCAGATACTGGCGGATCAGTTCGAGTAATTGATGAAAGGATTCCTGTGTGTTTTCTAGGCGATACGGGATCTTTTCTTTTAGGTTGATAAGATGTTTTCTGAAGTCAAGTAACCCTACATTGATGTAATATTTTTTTACATCGACGCCAATAAAGAAGCAAGCGTCTGCTACCAAACCATAGATGCTCGCTCTTCTGCCTCCGGTAGAGTCGAATTTTCCATTATCTCGAATAAGGCGGTCTTCGATGAGCTCATTGACCAAGCTGGTGATCTTAGGAACGCTGGTATTCAGTTCTCGACTAAGCTCGGTGATGGTAAAGTCACCATGAAGGTCGAGATGACTGAGAATACTCCTCTTTAGGAATTTATTCTTGTAGGCGACCCCAGAAGCATTCTCATTACTGAATAATTCGAAGATGCGATGTTTGGGCGGAGGAGGCGTTTTTTTCATTACTATGTGAAAATCAGATACTAATATATACTAATCTCTCAAAAATGCCGAATGGGGATAAACTAAATAAAAAAATTTATTAAGGTTTATAGTTCGCGTAATTATTTTTATGATATTTAACCCTGAACTGCAATCTTTTAAATAAAATCAGCCGGTTCAACGAATGCTAGCCCAACAAGCCCTGCCAAAGCAAGCCCCGTCTATTGGGCGTTATGCCGAGACGTATTTAACCGAATTAACGGGCCATATTCTTCCTTTTTGGCTTCGCCACAGTAAAGATGAAATGCATGGTGGTTTCTTTACTTGTCTTGACCAGGTGGGTAAGGTATACGACACAGATAAATTCATGTGGCTGCAAGGAAGAGAGGTATGGACTTTCAGTTATCTGTATAAGCAGTTAGAGGCGCGACCCGAGTGGTTGGCAATGGCTTTACATGGGGCCGACTTTATGGAGAAGTTTGGACGTGATGCCGAGGGTAATTGGTATTTTTCTCTAACACAAGACGGCCGCCCACTGGTGCAGCCTTACAATATTTTCAGTGATTGTTTTGCTACGATGGCTTTTGCCGCATTAGACAGGGCACAGCCCAACGATCGCTACAAAAAGATTGCCATCGAGACATTTGAAAATATCTTGCGCAGAAGACATAATTGGAAAGGCATTTACAGCAAAGCCTATCCGGGCACACGGCCCCTCAAGAATTTTAGTCTTCCGATGATCTTATGTAATCTGGCGCTTGAGTTGGAACATGTTATTGGTGCTCGTCGCGTAGAAGCGTTGATTCCCGAGGTGATTCACGAAGTGATGGAGGTGTTTTATCAACCCGATACCGGATTGATTTTAGAGAATGTGTATGAAGATGGTAGTTTCTGCGACAGTTTTGAAGGAAGATTACTCAATCCAGGACATGCCATAGAAGCTATGTGGTTTGTGATGGATCTAGGCGTACGTACCAACAATACATCCCTCATCCATAAGGCAAAAGACATCATGTTGCATATGCTCAAGAAGGGATGGGACCACGAATTCGGCGGGATATTTTATTTTCTGGATGCCCATGGTCATCCCCCGCAGCAGCTGGAGTGGGATCAAAAACTTTGGTGGGTGCACGTAGAGGCCTTGGTAGCACTGGCTAAAGGGTACAAGCTGACTGGGGATCCGGAGTGTGCTGTCTGGTTCGAGACCCTCCACCAGTATACATGGAATCATTTTAGGGATGCTGAACATGGTGAGTGGTTTGGTTACTTAAATCGTCGTGGTGAAGTATTGCTCTCGTTAAAGGGCGGAAAATGGAAAGGGTGTTTTCATATTCCTCGCTCCCTGTATCAAATTTCAAAAACATTATCCTCTCTATAATTATTCATGATAAACCGTTTAATTATAGGATCGGTTTTGGTTTTTGCGTCTGCTCTTTTGTACGCAAATGCCGGTGCCAGGCCTACTAAAAAGGTACTGACGACCGATGTATTGGTGATCGGCGGTGGTACTTCGGGTGTGGCGGCCGGTATTCAGTCGGCTCGCATGGGTGCTCGTACCATGATTGTAGAAGAGACCGCCTGGTTAGGTGGCATGCTCAGTGCGGCAGGCGTGTCGGCTACTGATGGAAATCATCTGTTGCCCTCTGGAATCTGGGGCGAATTCCGCAGCAAGATCTATCAACATTATGGTGGCCCTCAACGAGTGGCTACTGGCTGGGTGAGTAATACGCACTTCGAACCTCATATAGCTGATAGTATTTTCAAATCAATGACCCGTGCAGAAAAGAATCTTGAAGTCTTGTATGGTATGCGGTGTAATTCCGTAACAAAACATCGGGGAGCAGTGGCTGGGGCTGTTTTTGTGCAATTATCTACCGGCGATACGATTACGATTCGCGCCAAGCAGGTGATTGATGCAACGGAGTTAGGGGATGTGCTAGCCGCTGCCGGTATTCCGTTTTCACTGGGAATGGAAGCTAGTTCTGTAACAGGAGAGAATGTACAAGTTCCTGCCTCTAACAATATCATTCAAGATCTAACTTATGTAGCCATCTTAAAAGATTATGGAAAGGATGCCGATTGTACGATTGCCAGACCAGCTGGATATGACCCTTTGGAGTTTGATGGATGCTGTCTAGATTATTACAACGATAAGACGAGAATTGCACCTGGGGTGGATTGTGCCAAAATGATGACCTATGCCAAACTGCCCGGACAAAAGTATCTTATTAACTGGCCTGGATTTGGCAATGATATTTATTTGAATCTGATCGGGCTGAGCCCTTCGGAGCGTGAGCAGGAATTACAAAAAGCCAAGCAGCAAACGCTACGCTTTATTTATTTTATTCAGCACCAGTTGGGCTATAAACATCTTGGGTTGGCCGCTGATGAATTTCCAACGGCCGATCGCCTCGCACTAATTCCTTACCACCGTGAGTCAAGAAGGGTAGAGGGGCTGGTGCGTTTCAAGATTCAGCATATTAGCGATCCGTTTAATAATGCTCATCCCCTATACCGAACTGGCATTGCGGTGGGCGATTATCCCATCGATCACCATCATCGAAAGAATCCCGAGGCCCCCCAGCATTTGGGATTTTATCCGATACCTTCTTTTACTGTGCCCTTGGGTGCATTGATACCTGCCGGGACTGTTGGTTTGATCGTGGCAGAAAAATCCATTAGTGTTAGTAATGTGGTTAATGGTACCACTCGCTTACAACCTTGTGTCTTGCTCATTGGGCAAGCTGCTGGCGCCTTGGCAGCCTTGGCCGTGCAACGAAAAGATTTACAAGCTGCATTAGTACCCGTTCGTAGTGTGCAACGCGCATTGCTTAACAGCGGGGCTTATCTGATGCCCTATGCCGATGTCAGCCCCTCTAATCCACACTTTATGGCTATTCAACGCGTGGGGGCCACGGGTCTGTTACAGGGCAAAGGACAGCCTAGTGCCTGGGCCAACCGTACTTGGTTCTACCCAGACTCCACTATGCGCACAGAACAATTTTTGGAGGCGTTCCCGATTGAAATGTTGGCTACTCGCGAACGAAAAAAAAATGATGCAGCAGCTAATGCTTCTTTAACCATAGAACAGTCCATTTATTGGATCTCGCTGCTTAGACAACAGGCAGCCCGCACGACCAAGAGCAGCATGCCGCTATGGGATTCTACTAAATTGCAGCAGATGGCCCAGGCAAATTGGCAACAGTGGCGTCTTAGCGATTTTAATCTACAACGTGCTATCACCCGAAGTGAACTGGCTGTTTTGCTCGACGCGTTGTTCGATCCCTTTTCTACATATGCTGTCAACCATTATGGAGTTATTCAACTTTAATTATATAAAAAACAAAACCCTGATTATGAAAAAAGCAACGATTCTGTGTTGGATGCTGACCCTGCTGATGGGGCTGGCACAAGCACAGCAAGCCAAAGTTGCCGGTAGAGTAACCGATGTGAACGGAAACCCACTCGAGGGAGTTTCTGTGACCATCAAAGGGAAATCTATCGGGACTGTCACCAATTCTTCGGGTCTTTATTCGCTCAGTGCTGCCGCTGGCGAATCACTGGTATTTAGCAGTGTAGGCCTGGTGAGTCAAGAACAGAAGGTAGCTGGCAGCACACTCAATGTTCAATTGCAGGCTATCAATGCTACTCTTTCCGAAGTAGTAGCAGTGGGTTACGGCCAGCAACGTAAGGCCACCCTTACTGGTTCGGTCGTTACGCTTAAGCAAGAAGACCTGATGCGCAGGCAGGTGGCTACAGCCAGCAACCTGTTACAGGGTTTGGCTCCCGGCGTAACTGTGCAACAACAGTCAGGAAAACCAGGTGCTGATGGGGCCTCTATTCGTATTCGTGGATTGGGTTCTATCTATGCCGGACAGAGCCCACTAATTATGGTTGATGGGGTCGTATCGGGTTTTGATGCCATTGATCCTAATGCCATCGAAAGTATTACGATCTTAAAAGACGCTGCTTCTACCGCTATCTACGGAGCTCGCGCCGCCAATGGTGTGATTCTTGTTAAGACTCGTCGTGCCAAAGGAAAAGGAGTACAAGTGGCCTATAACGCATTCCTCTCTCAGCAAGATGCGACTGCGATTCCACAGCGCACTACTGCCGTTGAACACATGGAGCTCAGCAATGCGGCCGAAAGAAATCGTACCGGCAATCCCAATGCTTTCTTGTTCACACAAGCGCTGATCGATAAATACAAAACGACCCCCGCTAATAATTTGGACGTGATCGATACCGATTGGCTGGACCTTTTGCTGACCAACAGCGGATTGATGCAAAATCACAACGTTACCATAAATGCTGCAGGCGACAACAGTAATATTTTTGCCTCTGTTACTTATCTGAACCAACAGGGTTTGATTCCTAATAATAGTTTTCAGCGGTACGATATTCGTTTTAACCCCGATTTCAAGCTCAACGAAAAGTTGAGCATCAATGGGGTGATGAATATCAATAATAGTCGTACAACGGCTCCCTCTACCGGTTCGCCGGAGTTTATTATTCGTCAGGCTATTGGTCTTCCTGCCATTGGCGGCGGCCTGTATGGTCCTGGCATGTATGGTACTGCCGGACAAACCAATAATCGTAATCCGTTGGCCATGGCCGAAGCAGCCGGTACCTCGGTGTCTCGTGTTAATAGCATGTTGACCAAAGTTGGTTTCGTCTACAAGCCTATCAACAATATCGAGGTAGAAGGATACTGGGCTCGTGAGTACTGGGTTCCCAATGGAAAATCCTTTGTGAAAAATGCCGATATTTTTGTTCCAAATCTGACTACGCTTGGGTATGACCGTATTGCGCCTTGGCCCGGTTCTACCAGTTTGAGCGAGTCGTATTCTACCAATGTGCGTACAACATATTTGGCCCAGGCAACTTGGTCTAAGCGTTTTGGTGCCAACACCATTAAGTTGTTGGGTGGCGCACAAACAGAGGAGTTCACTTATTCCGGTATCTCTGCTTCTCGTACCGGTTTTCTGAATCCTAATCAACCATACTTGAATTTAGGAAGTGCAAACCTAAACAATGCTGGTAGCGCTTACGAAACAGCGTTGGCTGGATTCTACGCTCGACTTAATTACAGTTATGATGATAAATATTTCCTAGAGGTCAATGGCCGCTATGATGGATCTTCTCGCTTTTCGCAAGAACTCGATAAGCAATGGGGATTTTTTCCCTCTGCCTCGGCCGGCTGGATCTTTTCGAAAGAAAATTTCTTTAGTGGTCTTTCTGACGTAATCACTTTTGGTAAGCTAAGAGGTTCATGGGGTGTGCTGGGTAACCAGGCACTGCCTGAGATCTATCCCTTTGCTGTCAACTTTGGTACATCAGCTTACTCTGCCAGCTTTTTGAATGGCACCAATAATTACATCAATAACATCAATACTCTTGGCTACGCCTTATTGGATGCGCCCAATCCGGGTATTAGCTGGGAGGAATCCCGTCAGGCTAACATAGGGTTGGATCTGACCATAAAGAATAACCTCACACTGACCTTTGAGTACTACGAGCGTAAAGTGGAGCAAATGTTGCTAAGCCGTCCCATTCCTACGTATGTGGGACTAAACTCCCCATTTGTAAATGCGGGCTCCATGGAGAATGTGGGATGGGAATTTAGTGCGAACTACCGCAAGTCTCTTAGCAATAAAGTAAAACTCGATGTAACGGCCATGATCTCTGATGTGCGCAACAGAGTCTTGACCTTGCCCGGTGTTCCCTTCTTGGATGGAGGCTCTATTCGTGCTATGCCCGGTCAGGCGCTATGGTCTTATTTCGGTTATCAGTCGATCGGATATTTTAGCGACTCGAACGATGTAAAGAACTCTCCTGTGCAGTTCGGTGTACCCTGGAGTTCGAATCCAACGGTCGGTACCAAACCCGGCGATGTTAAGTATGCCGACATTAGCGGACCCGACGGAAAGCCCGATGGCAGGGTAGACAACTTCGATCGCACTTTTATCGGTAATAATTTCCCTCGCTATGAGTACAGCCTCAATGTTAACCTGTCGGTTGG
Source organism: Chitinophagaceae bacterium (assembly GCA_947458335.1). Classification (GTDB taxonomy): domain Bacteria; phylum Bacteroidota; class Bacteroidia; order Chitinophagales; family Chitinophagaceae; genus JJ008. The sequence goes on from CANGYW010000023.1 coordinate 22,317, forward strand.
AAATTTTGATCTGAATGTCTTTGGTCAGGGAGTGGGCATGCGCAACAACTACTATAGTGGCACCGGTGCTATTCCTTTTGCCAGTGGTGATTTTGCAGCCTCATTGCTTAACATGCACAAGGATTACTGGA
>CANGYW010000024.1 GCA_947458335.1 Chitinophagaceae bacterium
TGCTCTACCAATACATCGGGAATTCCCAGGCGACGCAGGTCTTGCTTGTACCCATGTTCGGCCATGAATTCCAAAATAGCTGATCCGAATCCGCCCTTGATGGTACCGTCTTCGATGGTGAGAATTTTTGTGTAGCGACCACAGATATGGTGTAAGAGTTCTTCGTCGAGAGGTTTTACAAAACGCATGTCGTAGTGGCCGGGGTTTAACCCGTCGGTGCGTAACTCACGAAGCGCTGCCGCGGCAAAATTACCTGGGTGGCCAATGGAAAGAATGGCGATCTCTTCTCCCTCTTTGAGTGTTCTGCCCTTTCCAATGGGGATGGCTTGTAGCGGTGTTCTCCACTCGGGCATTACACCTTCTCCGCGCGGATAGCGAATAACAAAAGGTAATTGGGTGCTTTCGAGTTGTGCCGTGTACATCAGGTTGCGCAGTTCGGCTTCGTTCATGGGCGCACTGATGATCATATGGGGAATACAGCGAAAGTAGGCGATATCGTAGCAGCCATGATGGGTAGGTCCATCATCTCCAACCAGTCCGGCTCTATCGAGACAAAATACAACAGGTAGTTTTTGAATGGCCACGTCGTGCACCACAGAATCGTAGGCACGCTGCATAAAAGACGAGTAGATATTGCAAAACACTTTGAGCCCTTGTGTGGCCATACCCGCACTCAGGGTGACGGCATGTTGTTCGGCAATTCCCACATCAAAAGCACGATGGGGCATCTTTTCCATCATAAATTTTAGCGAAGAGCCGGAGGGCATGGCAGGTGTGATGCCGACGATCTTTTCATTTTGTTCGGCCAACTCGATCATCGTATGACCAAAGACATCTTGGTACTTGGGAGGCTGCGGCCCGTCTTTTTTCTTTTGCACAATCTCGCCCGTCACTTTGTCGAATAGTCCAGGCGCATGCCATTTGGTCTGGTCTTTTTCGGCTAGTGCATATCCCTTTCCCTTTGTGGTGATAATATGCAAGATCTTGGGCCCTGGTATCTCACGCAGATCCTTTAAGGTCTCTACTAACTTGGCAATATTGTGTCCGTCGATTGGGCCAAAGTAGCGCAGTTTAAGCGCCTCAAAGAGGTTGGCACTGCTACTGATGATGCCCTTGAGTCCCTCGGTAAGTTTGTGAGCCATGGCACGGCTAAAATTCTTGCCGCGCGGAAGATGTCCAAGCAGGTTCCAGACATCATCCTTGATCTTATTGTAGGTGGGCGATAACGAAATGTCGGTCAGATATTCTTTTAAGGCACCTACGTTTGGATCAATGCCCATGCAGTTGTCGTTGAGAATAATCAGCATGTCCGCATCGGCTACACCTGCATGGTTCATGCCTTCGAAGGCTAGTCCTGCCGTCATGGCGCCATCGCCGATCACTGCGACAACTTTGCGATCGGTCTCTCCTTTCTGTTTGGCGGCCATGGCCATACCCAAGGCGGCAGAGATTGAGGTAGAGGAGTGTCCTACTCCAAATGTATCGTAGGGGCTTTCACTTCTTTTAGGAAAACCACTAAGTCCTTTGTATTTACGGTTGGTAGGAAACTGATCTCTTCGTCCGGTCAGTATTTTATGTCCATAGGCTTGATGCCCTACGTCCCATACCAATTGATCGTAGGGCGTGTTGTAAACGTAGTGCAGCGCTGTGGTGAGTTCTACTACACCCAGGCTGGCCCCGAAATGTCCACCGTGCACACTTACGATGTCGATGATATACTGGCGCAACTCTTCGCAAACTTGGTGCAGTTTTTCGCGCGGGAGTTTTTTTAGGTCCTCCGGACTGTTGATGGTCTTGAGCAAGCTTCCGGGTTCAATTTGCATAGCACAAAGGTTAGGCCTAAAATTAGGGAAATTAATGTCGATGCCCTTTCCTTTTTCGGGGCACCTTATTTGAACAAAATTGGGCTAAAAAGGTTGATGAGGCTCCACTAAAAACACCCCGTGACCACTGGTCCCAAGCGCCTCTTTTAGAGACGGCAGCACGTTGTACCTTTAGTCCGCTATGGGTTTCTTATCTGATCGCAATAGGTTGTATTGGGTGCTGCAGTTGGGTGGCTGGGGTACGTTTTTGGCCGGGTCATTTATTTTGGCCAACATCTTTAATCTGGAGTATCCCGAGGCGATTATTATCAATCGCACTATTGTAATGACGCTAACCGGGTTATTTGCCTCTCATATGCTTAGGGAGGTACTCAAAAATTCGGGTCTGATGCAAAAAAAGTTAGAGCGATCGATTCCTTGGTTGCTATTGGCATTGGCTCTCTCTTCTTTTGTTTATGGTTTACTAGTGCTGGCCTGCTTTGAGACTTTTGATCTGTACCTCTCACAAGAGACGATCGAAAAATTGAATATGGGGCAATTGCTGTTGGCCGTGAGTCTGGAAATGAGCACCATCATGTTGGTCTGGCTCACCATCTACTGTTTTTATCATTATTATGACGATAGCCGAAAGCGTCAGCTTGAGCAGCTTCAGTTAGAGGGGGTCATCAAGCAAATGGAGTTAAAGACGCTCAAGGCGCACCTGAATCCGCATTTTATTTTTAATTCTCTCAATAGTATCCGGGCCTTGGTCGAACTAGATCCGGGTCGTGCGCGCCGCGCCATTACCGAGCTCAGCAATTTGCTGCGGGGTAGTTTACAAACCGAACAAGCACAACTGGTGCCCCTGCAAAAGGAGATAGATATCATCCGCGACTACCTTGCGCTCGAGAGCATCCGCTTCGAAGACAGGATGCAGGTAGAATGGCAGATTGCAGAAGATACCTTATCACTTTCTGTTCCTCCAATGATGTTACAGACTTTGGTAGAAAATGCGATCAAGCATGGGATCGGCACGTTATCTGAGGGAGGGCGCATTACCATTCGTTCTACGCGTGAGTCGGCTATTCATCAACATGTGCTGGAGATCATCAATACCGGTACGCTGAACGGGTCAGAACATACCCCGGGGTTTGGTATTAGCAGTACACAAAGCCGACTAGTCTTGCTGTATGGATCGGCTGCGCATTTTGATATTGTACAGCTGCCTGAGCGGTTGGTTAAAGCCACTGTACGTATTCCTCTTTGATCAATTTTTTGTTATGCCTATCAAAACTATTATTATCGACGACGAAAGGCTGGCACGCGTGGAGTTGCGCAAGCTGCTGGGCGAATTTTCTGAAATAGAAATTGTAGAAGAGGCTGTTAATGCCGACGAGGCCTTGCAGAAGATCGAGTTGCTGCAACCCGAGTTGATCTTTCTAGATATTCAAATGCCCGGTAAGACTGGGTTTGACCTATTGGCCGAACTCGACCGCAGCCCAGAGGTTATTTTTACCACAGCCTACCACGAATACGCCATCAAGGCTTTTGAGTTTAATGCGCTCGATTATCTTACGAAGCCCATCGACCCCAGACGACTGGCTGATGCCCTACAAAAGCTGCAGGGCCAAGAATTACGTCGCTCTTCGACTGCAATACCTTTATCGTCGGCGTTGCTCTCCGAGCAAGATCAGGTCTTTGTTAAAGACGGAGAACGTTGCTGGTTTGTAAAGCTGAGTGAGATTCGACTCTTCGAAAGTGTGGGCAACTATGCCCGTGTTTTCTTTGGTGCCAACAAGCCTCTTATCTTAAAATCGCTCAATGCGCTTGAGGATCGACTCGATCCCCGTGTCTTCTTTCGCACCAATCGAAAGCATATCGTCAATTTACGAATGATAGAAAAAGTAGAGCCTTACTTTAATGGCGGTCTCTTGCTCGAGTTAAAGGGTGGCGAAAAGATTGAGGTCAGCCGCAGGCAAACGCTTCGGTTCAAGGAGATGATGAGCCTATAGTTTTGGACATTGACGGACCCACACGAATGTTATGCGTTTTACCAACTGCGAGAGAGGCCCTATGGCAAGTGCTTAGAATGGCAGTGTCGGGATGTGATCAAGAAGTTCGGTGAACCGCTTCGCTGATGGCTTGAATGAGACTGCGATCTTTTTCGATGGCATTTCCGACCACTACCACATCGGCCCCGGCCCGGCAAATGGCTGCTGCCTTTTCTGCAGTTGTAATGCCTCCGCCTACAATCAGCGGCACGTCAATCTGCGTAGCTACGGCCGTTACCATCTCTTCGCTTATGGGAGTGCGTGCCCCGCTACCGGCATCTAGATAGATTAGCTTCATGCCCAACATTTCGGCGGCCATGGCTGTGCACTGGGCGATTTCTTTTTTGTTAGACGGAATAGGGCTGGCATTGCTGATGTATGAAACGGTGGTGGGCGCACCTCCGTCAATAACCATATAGCCCGTGGAGAGCACTTCGAGACCACTTTGTTTTACCAAGGGAGCCGACAAGACATGTTGCCCAATCAAAAGATCGGCATTTCGTCCCGAAACCAGTGATAGATACAACAAGGCATCTGCATAGCGGGTTACCTGCGAGGGGCTGCCCGGAAAGAGGATCACCGGAATATCGCTGTGCTTTTTTAGGTATTGGACCTGCTCTTCGAGTTGATGCGATATAACCAGGCTGCCACCCACGAACCAAAAATCAACAGCCGATTCGGCTCCTAGCGCGATTAACTCATCTAGCACTGCCACGGGGGCCTTGTCGGGGTCGATGAGTACCGCAAAGGACTTTTTCTGTTTGGCTTTTCGCTCAGTGAGCAGTGAATAAAGAGATCTTTTCATTGGGTGATTTGCCTGCTGCAAATTTGCGGAAAATAGTTTGCATTGAGGGGTATAATATTCTTACATACTGATCCTGAAATTTCCAAAAAAATCTTCCAAAAAGTAATCCAGAAGATGTGAAGAAATGCCCAAATCCCCGACAGACAAGGGTTGTATGCGATTTATTGCGTATTTTCCACACAATGTGAATATTTGAGGGTTTGTTTGTTTTAGAGTAAAAAATATTTTCGTTGACGACCATGCGAAAGCTTGGATCGTAATCGAACCAAGGCCCAAAACCCAGTAAATTCTTTTTTGAATATGCCCAGTAAGAAGTCAGCCGCTACCAAAGGCGGGTTGCAGTTTAGTCGCCGCTTTACTCGTGATGATGTAAGTGTTTTTGATCAGTTCGAATACGATTACCGAACCTCGGTTATTCGTAATCCTTCTGGCGAAGTGGTCTTTGAAATGACCAATGTCGAAGTACCCAAACAATGGAGCCAGATTGCTACCGATATCTTGGCGCAGAAATATTTTAGAAAAGCCGGTGTGCCCCAGCCCGACAATAGTCTGGGTCGCGAAACCTCTGCCAAGCAAGTGGCCCATCGTATGGCCAACTGTTGGAGAGTTTGGGGAGAGCGCTATGGCTATTTCGCCAGCAGCAAAGACGCTCAAGTTTTTTACGATGAGTTGGTGTATTCCATCCTAAACCAGATGTGTGTGCCCAATAGTCCCCAGTGGTTCAATACCGGTTTGTACGAGAGCTATGGCATTGCCGGAAAGCCACAAGGTCACTATTACGTAGATCCTGCCGATGGTCAGCTCAAAAAATCACAAAATGCCTATGAGCGCCCACAACCTCATGCCTGTTTTATTCTCAGCGTAGATGATGATCTGGTTAACGAGGGTGGCATCATGGACCTTTGGGTTCGTGAGGCTCGCATCTTTAAATACGGATCTGGGGTGGGTACTAATTACTCTAATCTGCGCGGCGAGGGAGAAAAACTCAGCGGCGGCGGTAGCAGCTCCGGGCTCATGAGTTTTTTAAAGATCGGCGATCGTGCAGCTGGTGCTATCAAGAGTGGAGGTACGACCCGTCGCGCTGCCAAGATGGTTTGTCTTGATCTCGATCACCCCGAGATCGTGCAGTTCATCAATTGGAAAGTAGAAGAAGAAAAGAAAGTAGCGGCTCTTATTGCAGCTGGTTATCCCTCGGGTTACGAAGACGAGGCTTACCGCACTGTGAGTGGTCAGAACTCCAACAACTCTATTCGTATTCCTAATTCGTTCTTTGAAAAATTAGAGAATGATGAGGATTGGGAATTAACTGCGCGCCAAGATGGACGCGTTATGAAAAAAGTTCCTGCTCGCGAGCTTTGGAATCAAATCGCTTATGCCGCTTGGCGCTGCGCTGACCCCGGCACGCAGTACAACACCACCATCAACGAGTGGCACACATGCCCCGAGGGAGGTCCCATCCGCGCTTCGAACCCTTGCTCGGAGTACATGTTCCTCGACAATACCGCTTGTAATTTGGCCTCTGCCAATCTGATGAAGTTCTACGATACCACAAATAATAGTTTCGATGTAGAGGGTTACGAGTACAACACACGCCTGTGGACCGTGGTGCTGGAGATCTCTGTTTTGATGGCGCAGTTTCCCTCTAAAGAAGTGGCGCAGCTCAGCTATGAGTATCGCACACTTGGATTGGGATATGCCAACCTCGGCACGATGCTGATGGTAAGCGGTATTCCCTACGATAGCGAGGAGGCTCGTGCCATTGCCGGAGCTCTCACAGCGATCATGACCGGTGTTTCGTACAAGACCTCGGCCGAGTTGGCTAGTGTGCTTGGTCCTTTTGCTCGTTACGAAGAGAACAAGCAGCACATGATGCGCGTAATGCGTAATCACCGCTTGGCTGCTTATGATGCTGATGAATATGAAAACCTCAGCTTAAAGCCACAAGGTATCAAAGCAAAATATTGCCCTGATTATCTGCTAAAGGCGGCTTGTAAAGCTTGGGATGATGCCGTAGAGCTCGGCGAGCAATATGGTTACCGTAACGCACAGGCTACTGTTATTGCTCCCACCGGCACCATTGGACTGGTGATGGATTGCGATACCACAGGAGTAGAACCCGATTTTGCACTCGTTAAATTCAAGAAACTCTCCGGAGGTGGTTACTTTAAGATTATCAATCAAAGTGTACCTGTTGCGCTCAAGAATTTGGGTTATAGCGAAAAAGAAACCGATGCTATCATCAAGTATGCCGTAGGTTCTGCCAGTTTTGCCGGCGCGCCTTTTATCAATCATCAATCGCTGAGCGAAAAAGGATTTATTGCCGACGAAATCAAGCGTCTCGATGCGGCAGCGCTAACGGCTTTTGAGATTGGCTTCGTCTTTAATAAGTACACTCTCGGTGAAGAATGTTTGCAGCGTCTCGGCTTTGCCCCCGAGCAATACAACGACTTTGAATGGAGTCTGCTCGAGGCCCTTGGCTTTACTGATGAGCAGATCGAAGCTGCTAACGATTATGTATGCGGTACCATGATGATCGAAGGCGCCCCGGGTCTTAAAGAAGAGCATCTTCCTGTTTTTGACTGCGCCAACAAGTGCGGTCAAAAAGGACAACGCTATATTCATGCGCACGGACATATTCGCATGATGGGTGCCACGCAACCCTTCATTAGCGGAGCAATTTCTAAGACCATCAACCTGCCTCATGAAGCTTCGGTAGAAGAGATCGCAGATGCTTATTACCTAAGTTGGAAGTTAGGGCTAAAGGCCAATGCCCTGTACCGCGATGGATCAAAGCTATCTCAACCCCTCAGCAATAAGAGCGACAAAAAGAAAAAAGCCGATACGACCGATGCCGCCACCGCCGACACAGCTGCAGTTGCCGATTCGAACATCGTTGATCTTGGAAAGCTGACTGTTGAGGAGTTACTAGATGAGGTACAGAAGCGTGTGCAGGCTTCTCCCGATACAAAGCTCAAGCGCCGACTGGCCAAGATCGTGGAGCGTCGCACCTTGCCTGCCAAGCGCAGAGGCTTTACGCAAAAGGCAAAGATCAGCGGACAGGCCGTATTCCTTCGCACCGGAGAGTATGCCGATGGAACGTTGGGCGAGATCTTCGTAGATATGGCCAAAGAGGGTGCTACCATGCGCAGTATGATGAACTGCTTTGCCATCTCTGTGTCGATTGGTCTGCAATACGGTGTGCCTCTCGAAGAGTTCGTCGATAAATTCGCCTTTACCCGCTTTGATCCCTCTGGTTTTGTGGAGCATCCCAACATCAGGACAACGACTTCTATCGTAGACTTTATTTTCCGCGTACTTGGTTACGAGTATCTCGGCAGAACCGATCTGGTTCATGTGCTCGACAAGCCAGAAGTTATGAATACTGGTGCAGATGATTGGGACGAAGTACCTTCTAATCCGTTAGAGTATGCCAAAGATCCCGAGCTCTCCAGCATCCGTATTACTCCAGCTGCGGGCACCACACAACCGGCCAAAGCTGCTGCTCCCAAGGCAGTACCCAAAGCCGAAAAGGTAGACAGCGCCCTTGATGCCATGAATGCCGTGGCTAAGAATATGCAAAGTGATGCACCTGCATGTAACGTATGCGGCAACATCATGATGCGCAGCGGTGCCTGCTACAAGTGCAACAACTGCGGCAACCAGGGTGGTTGTGGTTAATACCCTCCTTGGTTCTTGAATAGTTTGAATCCCGCCCGATGTGGCGGGATTTTTTTTAAAGTTTTCGGGTAGAGGATGCTATTTTCTCTGGGTCAGATGAAAACAGCTAAAAAGGGAACGGCTCGCAGCAGGAGGTATTCGCCGAATTAACAGCTACAAAAGATAGCCACAGCGAATTAGAGTAGGAGCGAGGAGAGTTAGTTCCCAAACAAATTCCCTACGGCTCCCTCGAGCATAGGAAACTTTTCGACCACATAGTTTTTTATCGTGGTAAGTGCTTGTTGGGCTTGTTCGTCGGTAAGACCGGCTTCGGCCTTTAGCTTGTCGATCAATTCTTGCATAGAAGTAAGATAAAGGCCATACGTTCTATAGCGGCAATACTAAGCAACTTTCAGTAAGCTGAGTTTGCTTTTGTTAAAGTGCTGCTCGGCATATGGCAGGTCCAAAATAAACTCTTTGGTATCGGTAGAGGGTAATTCGTACATGGCGTCGGTCAGAATACTCTCGCAAATACTACGCAGGCCGCGGGCGCCCAGCTTATACTCCAGCGCTTTGGCTACCATAAAATCCAGCACGTCGTCTTGAATCGTTAGCGCAATACCCTCCATTTCAAAAAGACGGGTGTATTGTTTTACCAGCGCATTGCGAGGCGTGGTCAAGATAGCGCGAAGGGTAGCGGCATCGAGTGGGTCCAGGTGAGTGACCACTGGTAAGCGGCCCAGCAATTCAGGTATCAAACCGAACGACTTGAGGTCGGTGGCGTTTACATAACTAAGCAAATTGCGGGTGCGGCGATCTTGTTCTTCTTTGTCGACATTAAATCCGATTGTATTGGTATGTACCCGACGAGCAATAATGCGATCGATACCATCGAAGGCTCCACCACAGATAAAAAGAATATTCTGGGTATTGACCTTGATTAATTTTTGCTCAGGGTGTTTGCGTCCGCCTTGCGGGGGTACGAGTACATCGGTTCCTTCAAGGAGTTTGAGCATCCCTTGCTGTACACCTTCGCCACTCACATCGCGTGTAATAGAAGGGTTGTCACTTTTACGCGCAATCTTATCAATCTCGTCAATGTATACAATACCACGTTCGGCCGCCGCTACGTCGTAGTTGCAAACTTGCAGTAAGCGACTTAAAATACTCTCTACATCTTCGCCAACGTAACCAGCTTCGGTAAATACCGTGGCATCCACAATAGCAAAAGGCACATTGAGCATGCGGGCAATACTTTTGGCTAGCAATGTTTTTCCAGTACCGGTCTCGCCCACCATAATGATATTGCTTTTTTCTATCTCAATTTCGTGGTGGTTGGGTAGTTCGGTGCTACGTTGCTGCAATCGTTTGTAGTGGTTATAGACGGCTACGGATAATACTTTTTTAGCCTCGTCTTGGCCGATCACGTATTCGTCTAGAAAGCGTTTGATCTCGGTGGGCTTTTTTACAGAAAGCTTGAAGCTGTTCTTGGTCTTATCTTCTTTTACCGTTAATTCCTGGTCGATAATCTCACGGGCATGCTCCACACAATTCTCACAGATATGTCCATCCTGTCCTGCAATCAGGATCTTGACCTCGTCGCGGCTGCGACCACAAAAAGAACAATGAAGCGTATTCTTAGCCATCCTGCAAAATTAAAAAAACCGCCCCGAAAGGGACGGTTAATATTTTAAATAATTAAAAATCAATCAATTAAACCATTTATTCTAGCCAGTAAATCTAGCGGGGCATCGTTAATAACAGGTCATTGGACGCAGCAACCTCTTAGAGCTTGTTCAGCAATTTATCGGCAATCCCGTATTCGATGGCTTGTTTGGCATCCATCCAGTAGTCGCGGTCAAAGTCTTTCATAATCTGATCTACCGTTTTGCCGCAATTCTTAGCTAAAATGCCGGCACCGATTTCCTTGACCCGGCGTGTCTGCTCCGCCTGAATTTCCAGATCGGTACTGACGCCACGAATGTATCCTCCCAGCGAGGGCTGATGGATCATCACTTCGCCGTGCGGAAAAATATAGCGCTTGCCCTTGGCCCCGCCGCTCAGCAAAATGCTACCCATCGAAGCGGCCAGTCCCATACAGATGGTGCTTACCGGGCTACTGATCATTTGCATCGTATCGTACATGACCATACCACTAGTGACCACGCCCCCGGGGCTGTTAATATAAAATTTGATCTCTTCTCCGGGCTTATCTGCTTCGAGTAATAATAATTTGCTCACCACATCTTTGGCCGATTTATCGTCGACTACACCCCACAGGTATACAGCCCTTTTTTCGAAAAAATAGCGTTCTAGTTTTTTGCTAAACATGCCCAGGTCACTCTTGGGTTGCTCCTCTTTTTCTTCTTCTTCGCTGCGCCATTCGGGGCTGTTGGCAAAAGGAGGATGCTGAAAAGGATGGCGATTCATATAGGTAGTTTAATCTTTCTTTTGTTTACGAGGATTGGTAACAAGTACTTCGTCGACTAGTCCGTACTCTTTGGCTTCGGCAGCGGTCATCCAATTATCGCGATCGAAGTCCTGTTCGATTTGTTCAATGGATTTACCCGTATGCGTTTGCACTACTTCGTAAAGTTCTTTTTTTAGTTTACGAATCTCTTTGACGGTGATCTCTATGTCGCTGGCTTGTCCGCCAATGGCGCCGCTGGGCTGGTGCATCATAATGCGAGAGTGTCGCAGGGCCGCTCGCTTTCCTTTGGTACCGGCTCCGAGCAATACGCAGGCCATAGAGGCCGCCACACCAATGCAAATGGTAGCAATATCGGGGCTTACATATTGCATGGTATCATAGACGCCTAGCCCGGCATAAACACTGCCCCCGGGGCTATTGATGTACATGTTGATGTCGCGAGTGCGATCAGACGAATCCAAAAACAGTAATTGAGCCGTTACAATGTTGGCGATCTCATCATTGATGGGGTAGCCTAAAAAAATAATGCGGTCCATCATCAGCCGGCTGTAAACATCCATCACTGCCACGTTCAGGGAACGTTCTTCGATGATGTTAGGGGTCATAGCGGTAATCAAGTGATTGCCGTATTGATGCAGCGTGTTGCTGGAGATGCCCCGGTGTTTGATGGCAAATTTTTCGAATTCCGATTGGGTGCTCATGTGCGCGTTGAGATTTAGAAACAATAGTAGCAAATATCCGTCCAAAAGGCGGGTCGGCAAAAATAAAGACAGGATGACAGATGAGCCTATGACAAGAACCGCAGACCCTTACTAATGGTGGTCATGCTGATGGCTTTCTACCATCGATGTAAAGTCCTCGGCAGTAATAGCTTTGTCGGTGGGATGTAGCTGTGTAGTGGCCCACTCGAACATCTTTTGTGTCTGTATACGATGAAATGCGTCCTCAACATACTTACGGTCCTTCATCATCTTTTCGACGTAGTCGTTGATCCAGGGTTGTTCCTCGGCCATAGACATACCTCCCATGTAGCTAAAGAGCTGCTGCTTGGCAAACTGGCGTAATTCTTGCGGATCGACCTGAATTCCATTGTCAGCTACGATCTTCTCAGAAATAAGGGTCCACTTAAGTTGATTGGAAAATTTGGGGTACTCTTCTTCTGCCTGCTCGGGAGTTTTTGGATTTTCTCCCTGTGTTTGTAGCCATTTTTTTAAAAAGGCCTCGGGTAGCGACAGTGGAGTATGATCGAGCAGCTGATGGTACAGTTGATCGTGGATCTGGTTAGTGGCCTGGGCGTTCCAATGGGCCTGAATTTCTTCTTTGATCTTTTCGCGAAACTGCTCGAGCGTTTTGATCTCTTTTGACGGGTAAAGCTGCTCAAAGAATTCCTCGTTGAGTTCTCTTTTTTCGAGGAGGCCAATTTTGGTAATGGCGATGCTAAAAAGTAGGTTATCGGCAGAAGTATCGGTCTTGTCAAAACCTAGGTCACCACGCAGCCACTCTCTCTCTTTTTCTTCGAAGGCCTCTCCCAACGAGAACGTAAGGGTCTCACCAGTCTTCTTTCCCATCCATTGCTTACGGGCGTTTTCGGAGAAATATTTTACCAGTAGTGAATTGTCTTTATTGGCTCCTCCTTCGACGGGCTCACCAGTTGCACCCACTTGCGTGAAATGCACGTTAAGGACATTTTCTTCGTTATCGACAACTTCCTGATCTTTCATGTTTCCGTAGCGATTTTGCAAACGGGTCAGTTCGTTATCGATCATTTCGCCGGTTACCGTTACTACATACCGAGTAATGGCGGCCTTGCCCAGGTCGGGCAACTGCACGGGGGGCTTGCATCCAATTTCGAAATGAAACGTATAGTCGAGCGGGTTATTACAATCAAGTTGGTTAAAGTCGGCCTCGAGTGGCAGGGGCTGGGCAAAGATTTCGATCTTTTCTTGCTGCAGCCAGCCGATCAGTTCACGGTCTACGGTCTTGAGCACTTCGTCGGTAAACAGAGAGGGACCGACCATCTTTTTGATAAGACCCGTGGGTACCATTCCCTTTCTAAAGCCGGGAATGTTGGCTTTGCGACCATAGTCTTTGACTGACCTTTCGAAAGAGGGTAAGTAATCTTTTTTGTCGAGGGTTACGGTCAGGCGATCGTGCAAGGGACCAATAGGGGAACGGGTAACGGTTGCCATAATTCGTTTTAAATATGCTGCTATGTCCGGATGGAGGGACTCGAACCCCCACACCTTGCGGCATCAGATCCTAAGTCTGACGTGTCTACCAATTTCACCACATCCGGAGGACTCTCTTGCAAAGGGGCTGCAAATGTAGCTTTTTTCGGTCGTTGTAGACACTTTTAGTACCAAAAAACCTTAGATTTGATACAATCCAACACTGACCAAACTGCTGCTGATGAGAAAAAAACTGATCGGTCTATTGTTAATGACCTATGCTCTGGGTGCTTTTTCCCAGAATCCTGCCACCACCTTTACGATCCCTAATCGGACTATTTTGCTGCCTTGCGGCACAAGTTGTACCCCTGTTTCGGTGCAGGTGCCCCATATTAAACAGACCAACACCTATGTGGTGACCACTCCGGCCTACCAGCCCTTTGCCTATGTAACCCCAACAGGCACTGTGGTAAGCTCAATTTATGTAGACGATACCTGGAGCCAGCCGATTGCCTTGCCTTTCCCCTTTTGTTATTACGGAAATAGCTTTAACTCGCTGTTGATGGGCTCTAACTCTGCCCTGACCTTCGACCTTAGCCGGGCCGGGCTGGGCAGTGGCTATTCGATCAGCAGTAGTACGGGTGCGATTCCTAATACCAGCTATACCGCTAACATGATCTTTGGGCCTTACCATGATATAGATCCCAGTGATCCTTCTGCGAATAAAAAAATCGAGTGGAGAATTGAGGGTGCCGCTCCTAAGCGTCGCTTTATTGCAAGCTATAACGACATGCCTTACTTTGGGTCGAGCTGTACAACACCTAGAGCCACTCACCAAATGGTACTTTACGAGGCCACCGGTATTGTAGAAGTGTATATTCAAGACAAACCTGTTTGCACCTCCTGGAACGGCGGCAACGCTATTTTGGGGATGCAAGACGGTACCCGTACCCAAGCGGTTGCTGCTCCCGGAAAGAACGCCACACAGTGGGGTAGCACAGCCATGAATGAGGCTTACCGATTTATTCCAAGTGGCGGAACCTCTCGGTATAAGTCGGCTCGCCTTATGGTCAATGGGGTGCAGGTCAACATCGCCGATACCAGCACATCTTCGCCTGGAGTGCTCAATCTTAACTTTCCTAACGTATGCCCCACGGCAGATAGCACGGCCTATGTTGTGCAGGTAACCTACGGTGACTGCAATAACCCATCGGCCGACGTTGTATTTACCGATACGATCTTTGTAAAAAAGACAGGTCCCGGAATTTCGGTAGCCAAAACCGATCCTAACTGTGCGCCCAATGGCACAATTACTGTAACGGCACAGGGCGGAACAGCCCCACTGCAATACAGTATCAATGGGGGAACAACCTGGCAGTCGTCCAATACATTTACCGGATTGGCCGGAGGTACTTATTCGGTGGTGGTACGCGATGCTGCTAACTGTAGGTCGAGTGTACAAACCATTACGCTAGCCGTTTCGAATACCTTGACGCAATCTATCGCCACTACGGGAGCCAATTGTACGACGGGTGGCACAATCACTGTAACTGCAACTGGAGGTGGAAATCCTCCGTATGAATATAGCATCAATGGGGGAACGACTTGGCAATCGTCCAACACCTTTACCGGGTTGGCCGGGGGTACTTACACAGTGGTAACGCGCAATCCTGTTTCCACCTGTACCGCTACTAGCACTGCCACTATTTCGTTTACCAATACGTTAACGCTGGATCCTATCAACGGCACTAGTATTTGTTTTGGTGCTTCGTTTACGCCGGCAGTAACCTCCAATGCCACTAGCTTTAGTTGGACACCTACTGCTGGTGTTAGTAATGCTACCATTGCAACGCCTGTGTTTTCTCCCGCTGTCACCACAAATTATACGCTGTTAGCTCGTTTGGGTACTTGCTCTACCCAACGCACCATGACGGTTACGATTTTTCCGGGAGCTACTGCTAATGCAGGTCCGGATGCGACCATTATTGCTGGTGATGTCTACACCATGCAAGCCAGTGGTTCTGCGGGCACGTATTTGTGGACACCTTCAACGGCCTTAACTAACGCAGCCTTGCTTAATCCTAATGCGAATCCTGCGCTTACTACCACTTACTCTTTGCGGGTAACTACTTCTCAGGGTTGCGTGGCAAGCGATGATATGACCTTAACCGTGATTCCGTATTGTATTAAACCCATGAACGCCTTTACACCTAATGGCGATGGCATCAATGACCGTTGGTTAATTACCAATGGCAATTGTTTGGCCAATGCACAAGTACAGGTGTTTAATCGTTATGGGGCAAAAGTTTTTGAGGATAAGAATTACCGCAATACCTGGGAGGGCACCTACAATGGTAATCCGCTTCCTGATGGAACCTACTATTATGTCATCACCTTTAGACTTATCAATAATAAAGTAGAGACCAGATCGGGCAACGTAACGATTTTGCGCTAACCACCGTTTAATTCAAACTTATGAACCGTATTCTTTCTATACTACTTTTTACACTGACATGCGGAACACTGCATGCGCAGCAGCTGATGACCTCTTCGCTCTACGAGCTACAAGGCAATCTACATAATCCGGCAATGGCGGGTTTACGCAAACAAACGGTACTGGGTGCTTCTTATCGCAGTATGTGGAGCGGAATTGAGGGTAGTCCCGTTACAGCCTTGGTCTATGGATCCACTTTTTTGCAAAAAGCTGGCATTGGCATCGGTGGCTATCTGTACAGTGACGTAACTGGGCCTACCAGTAGAAGAGGTATTCAAACTTCGTACGCCTATCACATTCCCATGCAAAATGGTGCGCAATTCTCCGTGGGACTCGAGGCACGCTTTCAGCAATTTGCCATCGACAAGGCGATGTTGATCGATGCATTGGGTACCGATCCTGTTATGGGCGGGGCCGCCAATCGGTTTAAGGGAGATGCAGGATTAGGAATCGCTTACACCGCTCCTAATTGGCAAATCGGTGCATCGGTGAGTCAACTCATTCAATCGAAGCTCGATTTTTACACAGGCAACCTAATGCGTAACGAAGAGGCTCGTTTATATCGTCATTTTTACCTGCAGGGGTCTTATCAGTGGCAGGTAGATGCTAATACACGCATCATCCCTAACTTCTTAGTGATCTATTTACCCAATGCGCCCACAGAACTACAGGCCGGTGCCCGAGTAGAGCACCGCGAGATTTTCTGGTGGGGGCTTTCGCTGCGCGCGCGCCAAAGCTGGATGCTGTCGGCCGGGGTAAAAGTGCAGCAAAGAATGACACTTGGTTATTCGTTTGATATTTACTCAACTCCACTCAGCGTTTTTGACCGCGGCCCCAACGCGCATGAGATCTTGATTCGCTACCAGTTTAGCAAATAAGCTGTTTCGTTCGTCTGTTTCTGTACGATCTCTTTTGCAAAGGGGATATTTTGTAAATTCGTAGACCATGGAAACGGTCGCGCATATACCCGCCTACAGCCTAAGTCAGGAAGAGGAAAAAAAACTCATTCTGCGCGAGTACCGTTCGCTTCTTAAGATTTTAAAATCACGGATCAAACCTGGCGATAAGCTGTTGCTACGGTCGGCATTCGAATTAGCGGCCGACGCACATAAGACCATGCGCCGAAAGAGCGGAGAACCCTATATTCTGCATCCCATTGCCGTGGCCAAGATTTGTGTAGAGGAGATCGGGCTCGGGGTTCGCTCTTCGATATGTGCCTTGCTGCACGACACGGTGGAGGATACGGACATTACGCTTGATGATATCAGACGCGATTTCGGCGAAGAGATCACGCGTATTGTGGACGGACTCACCAAGATTGCCAATGTGGTGGATGTGAATGCCTCGCAGCAAGCCGAGAATTTCAAGCGAATCTTGCTTACACTTACCGACGATCCTCGGGTTATTTTGATTAAGCTTTCCGATCGCTTACATAACATGCGCACGCTCGATTGCATGAAGCGAGAAAAGCAGCTCAAGATAGCCTCTGAGACTATTTTTATTTATGCCCCGTTGGCGCATCGCATGGGGTTGTATACCATCAAGACCGAGCTCGAAGATCTGGCCATGAAATACATGGAGCCAGATACCTACCGCGAGATTGCGCGAAAACTAGCCGAGACCCGCAAGGAAAGAACCAAGTTTATCAATGAATTTATCAAGCCCATTCGTGATAAAATAGAACAGGCAGGTCTCAAGGCTGATATTTACGGAAGGCCTAAGAGCATTCATTCTATTTGGAACAAGATGAAGAAGAAGGGTGTCGAGTTCGAAGAGGTCTATGACCTTTTTGCCATTCGAGTCATCCTCGACTCGGTGCCCGAAAAAGAAAAAGAGGATTGTTGGAAAGTTTATTCCATGATCACAGACGAGTATAGTCCCTCTCCGGAGCGTCTGCGTGATTGGCTGAGTAATCCTAAGGCCAACGGATACGAGGCTTTGCATACGACGGTAATGGGAGCGCAGGGTCGTTGGGTAGAAGTGCAGATTCGTTCACAACGCATGAATGAGATCGCCGAAAAAGGACTCGCTGCTCACTGGAAGTATAAAGAAGATGCCCAAGATGAGAGTCGCTTCGATAAATGGTTTCAGCAGATCCGTGAGGTCATTTCCAACCAAGAGACCGATAGTATCGATTTCTTACAAGATTTCAAGACCAGCTTTTTGGCCGAGGAGATCTATGTCTATACGCCCAAGGGTGATGTTAAGATGTTGCCTGTGGGTTCTACGGCACTCGACTTTGCTTTTAGTGTGCATAGTGCGATCGGTTCAAAGACCATTGGTGCCAAGGTCAATCATAAGCTGGTGCCCATCAGCTACCGGCTTCAAAGTGGTGACCAGGTAGAGATCATAACCAGCAATAAACAAAAGCCTTCTGATGACTGGCTGGGTTTTGTGGTTACTTCAAAAGCCAAGGGTCGAATTCGCGATGCCTTGCGCGAAGAAAAAAGAAAGGTGGCCGACGAAGGTAAATACGTTGTGCAGCGAAAGTTAGAGGGCATGGGGGCCGCCGTCTCCCCACATAATATCGATGAGTTGGTAAACTGGTATAAATTGGGCAATCATCTTGACTTTTATTACCAGGTGGCCGTAAAGGGCATCGATCTCAAAGACCTGAAAGAGTTTAAGGTGTCCGGCGATCGCATAGAAGCGCCGCGACCTATCAAGACGACACCTTTGCCTGATCGTCCCGAGATTGTTCCCCACCATTTGATGCCCCGTAAGGATGCCGAACTAATCATCTTTGGAGAACGAAGTGACAAGATCGTCTATAATCTTGCGAATTGTTGCAAGCCCATTCCGGGCGATGATGTATTTGGTTTTGTGACTACGGGTAAAGGGCTTACCATACACCGCACCACCTGCCCTAATGCTGCCAAGTTGCTGGCGCACTATGGTCACCGCGTCGTCAAGACCAAATGGGCCAAGAATAAGGAGATCTCTTTTTTGACCGGTATCAAGATTGTGGGCATCGACGATGTGGGTATGGTCAGCAAGATCACGAACCTGATCTCCGGAGAGCTCAAGATCAACATTGCAGCCATTACTATCGAGGCCAAGGAGGGGATCTTTATGGGAAATATTCGGCTCTATGTACACGACAAAGAAGAGCTGGAGGCCCTCGTTTCCGCTTTACATCAGGTAACTGGGGTAGAGTCGGTAGAGCGCTATGATATGGAGGATATTCCGGCTTGAATTTCTTATCTTCCACTTTCATTATGTTAAGATGTAGCCGTACAAGATTTTTTATTCTAGCGCTGCTGCTGGGCCTGTCCTCGACGCATCTGTTTGCACAGCTATGTATTCCGACCGGTATCCAAAACACCAGTGTTAACTTGCCTTGCAACCAGCCTTGCACCAACCTGGTCTTTCAGGTTCCGCATATCAAATCGACTACTGATTATGTATTGCGTACCATTCCTTTTGACCCACTGCCTTTTTTAAGCGCCGCTGGAACGCAAGATGTAACGCTCTATTGCGATGATGTCTTCGGCCTAAAATTTGCACTTCCTTTTCCGTTCCGCTTCTATGATTCGTTGTTTAGTAAGGTTGTTGTTGGATCTAATGGGATGATAACCTTTGATACGACAAATTCCAGCATGTATAACACATTCGTTACAACGAGTGCGATCCCTTCAGCCAACTATGCCCGTGCATCTATCATGATTGCTTACTCGGATCTTGATCCTCGTCCTCGTGACCCTTCTCAAAGTTGTTTGGATGCCAACGCAAGCCTGCCTGATCGCAAGATTGAGTGGAGGGTAGAAGGAACTTTTCCTTGCAGGAGATTTGTGGTCAGCTATTATAATATTGGCACCTACGGAAGGCCCAATACGAGTGCCATGAATAATCTTCAAATTATTTTATACGAATCTACGGGTATCATCGATTTTCATCTGGCCAACCGAACCACCAACTCTACTACCAACACAGGTCGTGCCATCTTGGGTATCCAGGATTGGCTTCGCGCCCGATCCGTTTCGCATCCCACACGCAACGCCACCATCTGGAATCCGGGAGCGGTCAATGAGGGATGGCGATTTATTCCCAACGGGGCTACTTCTTACTATCATTCCTCCGAATTATTGGACATGACAGGAGCCGTGGTAGCCACTGGCGATACAACCACTACCACTTCCGGCTTGTTAGATCTTCGGTTTACAAATTTCTGTCCGGCTGCTGGCGCCAATCAATATGTGGTCAAAACCATTTTTAACAGCAATGATGCCACCGGTACACAATTAATTTCTCTCGATACCTTTTCTGTTACGAGAAATAATAGCTTAAACGCCACCACTACTAGTAATAATCCCAGTTGTGGGTTTACCAATGGTACACTAACGGCCTCTGTACCCGCAGGAGTGGGTGTTCCGCCCTATACGTACTCAATTACCGGAGGGCCCACTGCCACTGTTTCTGCTACTACCTATACCTTTAATAATCTTGCCCCTGGAACCTACAGTGTGGTGATAGCCGATGGATCAGGTGGGTGCGTGAGTACCTTGAGCACAACGCTGGTATCGGTGGGTACTCTGCAAGCCTCTTTGGCCTCGGCGCCCACAGCTTGCACCGGCGTAAATAACGGAACCATTACTATTAGCACAGCGGCTGGCGCTGGTCCACATCGTTTTCAGCTTGATGCCAACGCTCCTGTAGTGGGCACGCTTCCTTATACGTTTACAAATGTTACGGCCGGTAATCATACGGTGATTGTTACCGATCAGTCAACTAATTGCAGTTCGGGTGCTCTTACTATTAACGTAGCACAGGGCGCTGGTGTAAATGCTACCGCTGCTCTTACGGCCACTTCTTGTCCTACAGTTAGTAATGGTAGTGCCACAATAACAGTAAATACCGGAACGGCTCCTTTTCGCTATGCTATAGATGGAGGCGCGCCTACCGCACCTACGACAGCTGCCACCTACACCTTTAATGGACTTTCATCAGGAAATCATTCGGTAGTGGTTACCGATGCGCTGGGTTGTTCCAGAACACTCAATGTTTTTGTTGTGGCTGGCCCCACGTTACTGGCAGGCGCTGCTCCTACAGCTACCACTTGTCTGGGCGCGGTAAATGGAAATCTTGTTGTTACACCCTTTAGTGGAACAGCGCCTTATACTTTCTCTTTAGATGGAGCAAATTTTATAGCAGGTAGCGCCCCCTTTACTTTTAATAACGTTGCAGCCGGTGCCCACACTGTTATTGTTCGTGATGCGCTGGGCTGTCAAAGCAATGCGGTTCCTGTTACCGTAGACCCCGGCCCTGCGCTGGTTACCACCGCAACGTCTACTCCGGCACTTTGCAATGCAGGTAGCACGGGTACTATTACGGTTGCTCCTCCCACCATAGGATTGGCCCCTTACGAATATTCGCTAGACGGTGGTGCCTGGCAGACCACCAACCAGTTTGGGGGGCTTACGGCCGGCACCTATACTATTCGTTTTAGGGAAACCAATGGTTGCGTAGGCAGCACCTCGCTCGATATTTCAGAACCCACTGCCATAACGCTGTCGGCCACTACCGTACCTGTAATATGTAACGGGCAATCGAACGGCCAACTTACGGTTACGGCAGCGGGTGGTATCGCGCCTTATCAATACAGTGTAGATGGTGGTAGCAGCTGGCAAACGGCCAATGAGTTTTCGTTGGCGGCTGGCAGCTACACACTTACCCTCAAAGATGCCAATAACTGTACCCGTACGCTTCCAATCACACTAACAGAACCTCCTTTGTTAGGTGGCTCACTGACCACGACCAATGCCACTTGTAATGGCGGCAACGACGGAACCCTAACGTTGACTCCTGCCGGAGGTAACGGAACCTATAGTTATTCACTCGACGGGGGCGTCAACTGGCAAACAACTAACAATTTTAATTTGGCGCCCGGCACTTACACCGTTACCATCAAAGATCAACTCAATTGCATCTATCAGTTACCTGCGGTGGTGGGTCTTACCAACGATCTTACTGTAACGCCACAAGCTGATGTAACCATTTGCGAGAGCAAGTCTACACAATTGCTGGCCTCGTCGAATGCACTCCAATACGATTGGACACCGGCCTCTGGATTATCGGCCGTTAACATTGCCAATCCGGTAGCTTCTCCCCGTGTTACCACACAATACATTGTGGCACTAACGCTGGGCCGATGCGTTTCGCGCGATACCGTACTGGTTACGGTAAATCCTGCACCTGTTCCCAACGCAGGCTCCGATATTTTTATATGCTATGGGCAGTCTGCAACGCTTAATGGTAGCGGGGGTACGGTGTATCGTTGGTCGCCTTCCACTTATCTAAATAATTCTGCCCTCCCAAATGCTATTTCTACTCCTGATCGAAATATATACTACGTGCTCTCTGTTCTCGCCGATGCCAATGGATGTGCCGCACTGGTCACCGATACCGTGATGATCGATGTAACACCACCCATTCAGGTTCGCACCTTTCCGGCCGATACAATCGGATATCCGGGCGATCAGTTTCAGCTGCTTGCCGTTCCTAACGATCCCGATGTTACTACCTATGTATGGACGCCTTCGGTAGGCTTAAGTAATGCCGGTGTGGCCAGCCCCACGGTTACGATCGGCTCTATTGGGGCAGATGTACGCTACAAAGTAGTTGCCTCCACGGTGGCTGGTTGTAAGGGAGAGGCCTATGTGAATGTTCGAGTATATAAAGGTCCTGATATTTATGTGCCCACAGGGTTTACCCCCAATGGTGACGGAAAGAACGACAGGTTTACTCCTTTTCCGGTGGGGATGAAGAGTTACAATTACTTCCGGATCTTTAATCGTTGGGGTCAATTGGTCTTTCAGACGCGTCAATTAAATGAAGGATGGGATGGCACTATTGGCGGTCAGTTACAGCCCGAGGGTATTTATGTCTGGATGATAGAAGGACTGACCAAAGACGACCGAGTGATCTCGAAAAAAGGAACGATAATGCTGATCAAATAGGCCTATTTTTGCCCCGCTTATTACAAACGTTATGGTTGATGTTATACTAGGGCTCCA
>CANGYW010000025.1 GCA_947458335.1 Chitinophagaceae bacterium
TGTCTTGCTGAAGCTGGGCCTGCTCCATTCCTTTTTGGTACACCAGCAAGGCCTCTTCGAGGAGATCTTCGGCCTCCAATAATTTAGCGAGATGATAGTAACTCCCCACATAAGCGGGGTTTTCGGCTAATAACTTTTCGAATAGCGTGCGTGCCTTCGAAAGGTCACCGATTTTTTGATACTCTAAGGCTAGTGCATGCTGCAAAAAGGAATCCGTGGGATTCTCTTGCAAAAAAGCTACTAGTTTATCGATTCTAGACATGGATGCTTTAGGTTTTAAACAACTCAAAAAAGAGTTGCAGAAAAACATCTTTTATCCGGCTTGGCTTATCTTTGCATAGTTGCATAGACAACTAAACAATATGCAATCGAACACGTATGAAAATTCTGGTTTGCATTAGTAAAACGCCGGATACGACAGCAAAAATAGCCTTCGCCGACAACAACACGAAATTCGATACGGCAGGTGTACAGTGGATCATTAACCCCTACGATGAATGGTATGCGCTGGTAAGAGCCATCGAACTAAAGGAAGCAAAACCTGACACGGTGCTTCATCTGGCAACCGTGGGTGGAGCCGATGCCGACCCAATTATCAGAAAAGCGCTGGCTCTCGGAGGAGACGAGGCATTTCGCATTAATTTAGATGGAGCCGATTGTTACCAGGTTGCCTATCAATTAGCCCAATTGATTACCAAGGGAGGATACGACCTGGTGTTAACCGGAAAAGAGACGATCGATTACAACGGCTCTTCGCTGGGGGGAATGATAGCCGGCATCAACGATTTGGCTTATGTTAGTTTAGCCACCCAACTAGAAATTTCCGATAATAAAGCAATTGTTACCCGAGAAATAGAAGGCGGAGAAGAAGTATGCGAAGTAGCATTTCCGCTTGTCATTAGTGCGCAAAAGGGAATGGCCGAAGCACGCATACCCAATATGAGAGGAATTATGGCGGCTCGCACAAAGCCTCTTTCGGTAATAGAACCAGTAGCCCAAGACCCCTTAACTACGGTTACTGCTTTTGAGTTACCGGCTCCCAAGGCGGGAGTTAAACTTGTTGCTCCTGACCAGGTGGACGAACTGGTTAGATTACTACACCAAGAAGCCAAAGTATTATAATTAACTAGCAGAAAAAATTTTGTATGAGTGTTTTGATCGTTATTGATACCGCAGAAGGAGTTGTAAAGAAATCGGCTTTTGAAACCCTCTCATATGGCGCAGACCTGGCTGCACAGCTTGGCGTCAACGCTATTGGTCTTCTTCTTGGAGCTACCAGCGAAGAGGCCGGAAGTTTGGGGCAATACGGAATCAAAAAGATCGTGCAGGCTAATCCCGATCAACCGCGTGCTGACGACCCCACTGTATTGGCAGATTTAGTTTCGAAGGTGGCCGCTAACGAGCAGTCTCAAGTGATTGTGTTCTCCCACTCTCTTTCTGGAAAAGCTATTGCCCCAATTGTAAGCGCAAAAACAAAAGCCGGTCTTGTCACAGGCGTAGTGGAACTTCCCAATACGAGCAATGGGTTTATCGTAAAAAGAGCTGTCTTTTCTGGAAAGGCCTTTTCGCATGTGCGCATAGACACACCAATCAAATTAATCAGCGTTAATCCAAATTCGTATAAGATAAATACGGGGGGGGCTCCTGCCACCCTAGAAACTATTTCACTGCCCGCAGCGGCCTCCCGCATCAATATTACCAAACGACAAAAATCAAGCAATGAATTATTGCTTACCGAAGCAGAAACGGTGGTCAGTGCCGGAAGAGGCCTTAAGGGTCCCGAGAACTGGGGCATGATCGAAGAACTGGCAAAGGTGATGGGAGCTGCCACTGCTTGTAGCCGACCCGTGGCTGATGCACACTGGCGTCCCCATAACGAACACGTAGGACAGACCGGGGTTGCCATTGCCCCTACGCTCTACGTGGCCATTGGCATTTCAGGTGCCATTCAACATTTGGCAGGCGTGAACCGTAGTAAAGTAATTGTTGTCATCAATAAAGACCCCGAAGCTCCTTTCTTTAAAGCAGCAGACTACGGAATTGTCGGTGATGCCTTCGAAGTGGTGCCTGCTCTAACGGCTGCTGTTAAAAAACTAAAAGGTGTATAGCCCTGTAGCCTACCCTTTTTTTATATTTGTAGCGGGATGAAAAAGATTGAACTGGAAATAATCGCTATCTCGCACAGTATTACGCAAACACATTCGTACGCAGTGGTACTTGGAGAGGTCAATGGCATACGTCGACTCCCTATCATAATCGGCGGTTTCGAGGCACAAGCCATCGCCGTTGCGCTCGAAAAAATGAATCCTTCGCGCCCTCTTACCCACGACCTCATGAAGAACTTTATGACGGCTTTTGGTATCGAGTTGCACGAAATTATCATCAACGACCTGCAAGAAGGGGTTTTCTATTCTAAGCTAGTCTGCTCTAACGAGAATGACACCATCGAAATAGATTCGCGCACCTCCGATGCCATCGCCATGGCCGTACGATTCGGCTGTCCGATCTATACCCTAGATACGATTCTAGAAAGTGCAGGGATCTTATTCGAAGAGACCGAAGAGTCGGGCAAGAAAAAAAGAAAGAAAAAAGAACCGCTGCCCGAAGAAATGCGCCCTGCCGGACACGATGATCTCAAGCAAATGACGCTCACAGAACTAAACAACCTGCTCAGCGAGGTATTGGATAGCGAAGACTATATACGCGCCATTGCCATTCGCGACGAGATCAACAGTCGCAACGCCGAGGGAAAGCAATAGCCCCGCATGATAGTTTTTCCTAATTGCAAGATCAACCTGGGCCTTCACATTACCGCCAAACGCAAGGATGGGTATCATGATATCGAAACGATCTTTTATCCCATACCCTTTACCGATCTGCTCGAAGTAATCCCTAGGAAGGGCGAACCGGATTGTATACTTGAGCAGACAGGTTTATCCATAGCAGGCACTCCTGAGCAAAATCTCTGTATAAAAGCATACCGGCTGCTTAAGAATGATTTTCCCTCCTTGCCTGCCATCACCATTTACCTGCATAAACAAATCCCCACCGGGGCCGGACTGGGTGGCGGCAGCGCTGATGGTGCCTTTATGTTGCAACTGCTGGCTGATCGCTTCGAACTGCCAGTAAAAAAAAGCGAGTTAGAACGCTACGCACTGATGCTGGGTAGTGATTGTCCTTTTTTTCTTATAAACGAACCCGTGCTAGCTATTGGCCGAGGAGAAAAGATGCAACCCGCAGCGGTAGACCTAAAGGGTTGGCAACTCGTCTTACTGTTGCCGGGGATGAATATTTCAACCAAAGAAGCCTTTGAAAAATGCATGCCTCGCACTGCTGCAATTCCACTCAAAGATGCAATCAGTCTACCCATTTCTACGTGGCGAGATAGTATAACCAACCAATTCGAAGAGACGGTTTTCCTGCATCATCCACAACTGGCAACGTACAAACAACTACTCTATGAGCAAGGCGCCGTTTATGCCTCGATGACCGGCACCGGCAGCACTATTTTTGGCCTTTTTGCAAAGGCACCCGATGCTACGGAACTTCGCGAACGCTCCGGTTGTGAAACACGCATTATTTCGCTCTAAGCCCCACCTACATAGAAACTTTTGCCACATAAGATAGTTGCTTACCTTTGTATGGTGAGTCAATTTTTCGACCATAACACCTACCCTGCCCTGTTGCAGCAACATCTCGACCTGCTAAATCACTAACGGGTTCTTCTGAAATTCGCTTTCCGAATATCGCTTTTTAAAGCAACTCTCTAAGAGCACCATCTAAAATATCTCCCCAGAACCCATTTAACAAATTGCCATGCCAGTAATTGATACACCAGTGCACATTGCACTCGAAGAAAAATATGGAGCGCATAATTACCACCCATTGCCAGTTGTGCTTAGCCGAGGCAGTGGCGTTTATGTGTGGGATACCGACCAGAACAGATATCTCGACTTTTTAAGTGGGTACTCGGCCCTCAATCAGGGGCATTGCCACCCCGCCATTATAGAGGCGCTAACGCAACAGGCACAAAGACTAACCTTGACCAGTCGAGCCTTTTATAACGATCAATTAGGCCCCTACGAGAAGTTCCTGTGCACCTATTTCGGTTATGACAAGTTGCTACCCATGAATACGGGGGTTGAGGCAGTAGAGACAGCCATCAAGCTCTGTAGAAAATGGGCATACCAGCATAAAAAAATAGAGGAGAACAGTGCAGTTGTAATTGTATGCGAAGGGAATTTTCATGGCAGAACCTCGGCGGTTATCTCGTTTAGCAGCGATTTCGACTCAAAAAATCGGTTCGGCCCTTATATGCCGGGTTTTAGAACGATTCCCTATGATGATATTGATGCTCTGAATAATGCCCTGAGCGATCCCAACGTGGCGGGTTTTTTAGTTGAGCCTATTCAAGGAGAAGCGGGTGTAGTTGTACCTACCGAAGGCTATTTACAAGCTGCTTATAGGGCCTGCCAGCAAGCCAACGTGCTCTTTATTGCTGATGAGATTCAAACAGGACTAGGCCGAACCGGAGCTCGTCTGGCCTGCGATCACGAAGAGGTGCGCCCCGATATTCTGATACTAGGTAAAGCGCTGAGCGGAGGAACGCTGCCCGTAAGCGCCGTACTAGCCGACGATGAGATCATGTTGGTTATTCAACCCGGGCAGCATGGATCGACCTATGGGGGGAACCCGCTGGCTTGTGCTGTTGCAGAAGCCAGTATAACAGCAATAGAAAATGAAAAAATGGCTGCTAATGCCAAAGAAATGGGACAACGATTTAGGTCAGGCCTTGAAAAGATAAATAGTCCACATATTTCGCTGGTAAGAGGTAAAGGACTTATGAATGCAGTGGTAATTGATCATCCGAATCCTGAGGCCGCTTGGAAACTTTGTATCGCCATGATGCAACAAGGATTACTTGCTAAACCGACCCATGGAGATAAGATTCGCTTTGCTCCTCCGCTGATAATTACAGCCGCCCAAATCGATGATGCACTCACAATCATCAAAAAAAGCCTTAGCGTTTTAGATCAATAAATATACACGGACTATATGCTGCTGCATAAAGGGAAATGATACCCCCTTTCCGAATCAACAACGTAGCAGATAAAAAAATTCTAATGCAGGATACAAAAAAGTAATCAGGATGGCTTTTTAGGAAAAAGAGCTGCAACAAGCATCAGAATACTAGCCAGCAACAGCAGATACATGCCAGCTAAACGTTGAGGACACTCTCCTCCTCTGCAAAGCGAGAGAATCAGGAAATTTCGAATGGTCCAGGCCATGTTAAAAGCGACCACCAACAAATTGGCACGCTTGGCCCACACAGCGGGAACCAATGTAAAGATCAAATAGAAAGTTCCGAGCAACAGGTGTAAATAGCCAGGCTTTCCATAGCGAGTGCCTTCGGCATCGATTCCAGAGATAATCAATTGCTTAGACGGAATTAAAACCCAGGGCATGGTACAAGCTAGCGCCAATAAAAGTACAGCAGCAAGACCAAGCCAAGATATGTAGCGCATATTGTAACCGATTGCGTCGGCAAGTTACTGAATTTTACCAGGGAGTTCCCGACGCCGAACCGAAAAATAATAAAGGGGAATTCCGGATAACGTAATCAACAGGGCCAGTCCCGAATTGATAACGGGCTGCTTGTGCTGTAAAAAAAGAGAAATATCCTTATAAACAGTTGCCACCAGATAAGAAACAGAGAAAAGAATAAAGGCGATGGTTGTATACGGGTGACCAACCACTTTGTAGGGACGTTCCCGCATTGGCTCCTTACTTCTCCAATAGAGAATGCCAAAAGCTCCCAACGCATACACCAACCAAGTGATAAAAACATACATATCAGCCAGCAAATCAAACGAGCCACTAAACAAAAGCAAGGACGTCCAGGTGCCATGCAAGAACAAGGCATTACGAGGAGTTTCTGCCTTCCTGTCGAGTTGCCCGAACCAACCCGACAAAACTCCATCTCTTCCCATAGCATACGTAACACGCGCAGTAGCCATAATATTGGCATTAATAGCACCAATGGTGCAGCAAACAATCATCCCTCCTGCCAACAATGCAAAACCATTTCCATGGGCCAATCGCATGGCATCAGCAGCCACTAGCTGCGATTGAGCCATCTGGTCAATGGGTAATACATAGAAATAAGAAAAATTAATAAGGATGTAGATACCCATACAAATGGCTACGCCCAAAAATAAACTACGCGGTATATTTTTTTGTGGGTCGCGTATCTCGCCTGCCATTGAAACAATATTGATCCACCCATCATAGGCAAAAAAAGCCCCGGTAAAAGCTGCCACAACACCCGATACCAGGCCTAGCATACCGGTATAGGTATAAGAGACAGAAAGGGTGGAGATTGATCCGCTTTTGGCACTTAATAAACCAACTGACAGCAGCGCAATAATAGAAAAGTTGACAATCGCCGATACTTGCTGAAAGCGACCACCGGCACGCAAACTTTTTGCATTGATAAAACTAAACCCCATCACTAGACTAATAGCTATCGCCTTAATGCCAATATCTTTAAATGGATACAACGTGCCTAGCCCAGGTAATGGTAATGCATAACGATGCACAAAAGCGTCACTACACTGTGGGAGCGGTACAAACTGACCAACATAGGAGGCACAGACAAAAGCAATGGCAGCTACTGATGCAGTATTGATGATAGAGAATGCGGACCACCCGTATAAAAATGCCATGGGCGCTCCAAATAAATGATTGAAATGCACAAATAATCCGCCCGTTTTGGGTAACATAGCCCCTAACTCAGCAAAAAGAAGTGCACCCAGTAAACTCATCACCCCCGCTGCCACCCAAACTAGCAACAGCAAACTGGGAGAGGCCAGTTGTGCAGCCATCGAGGCGGGTTTAATAAAGAGTCCGGAACCAATAATGCTGCCCACTACAATGGCAACACTGGTAGATAGGGAAAGACGTGAAGTAGATGTAGACATGTAACCGCTTAGCTAAACCTAAAGATAAGCGGAACCACTACGGCCACAAAAAGTGCCCAGCCGGCATATAGCGGTAAGAAAACAGAAATGGTCTTTTCTATAGACGAAAATGATACTTCTTTACTTCTAAACTGCCTGGTCAGTTGCACCGCAATCAATACCAGATGAACAAAGAACAAAACATTGGCTCCAAGCACTGCTAAGCGATTAGGCGTAAAACCCCAACTGGAAATACGATATAAAATAGCCAACAAGGCAATTGCATTCACCACGATGGTGACCACCGATAAAAGCAGGGTAATCAACAACGCTCCCCTGCCCGACGCCGAGCGGGGCAGCTCTACGAGCGAAAAGAACACAATTGCCAGCACCCCAATTAGCAACAAATTAAAAAGCAGCAAAAACTCCCTGTCATTAAAAGGGTCCTTACTGGCCCAAGCCATACCGATTAGATATCCCACCAGGGTTACCAAAACAACTGGGCTAAAGATGCGAGCAATAATGGGAGAAACCCTACTAACTAACTGAGGATTATTATCAAGAATATAAGTGGCCACTAATGGGCAAGCCGATAGTTCGATTACCAGTATCCATTGAAAATAAAATTCTCCAATTTCAATACCAATCAAACTAAAGAGCCCCATGGTAATACCGCTGATTGCCATTACCGCACTGGTCATGATGGAGACTAAAATAATTAGATCTCCATTGTAGCGAAGAAAATCAGGTCTTTTTTCCCAGCGAGACAATCCCGAAGCACCGGTATAAACAAAGCCCAGCACAGCCCAAAAAAATAAGGGCAAATGAATACAAGACAATATAAAAGTGCTACTGTCGGTAGTGGAGGGTAACCAATTGATAAAAAGGGCACCGACTAATAGTAGAGCCGCCACTGCCCCAGAGATCAAAACGGATAGTTGGTGCTTTCTGGTAAAATAAATAAGTAAGGATGTAAACAAGATAAAGCTGATGTTTCGAGGATAATAACGGTCTTCCTCTAGGCCAAAAAGCACAGGAAACTTGACCAAAAAAGCAGTTACCAGAGCGGCTGCCACCAAAAAAAGA
The DNA here is from genome assembly GCA_947458335.1 of Chitinophagaceae bacterium. Classification (GTDB taxonomy): domain Bacteria; phylum Bacteroidota; class Bacteroidia; order Chitinophagales; family Chitinophagaceae; genus JJ008. The sequence goes on from CANGYW010000025.1 coordinate 8,046, forward strand.
AGCTCCCCTCTTTTCTGACTGGGGGCCGAAGCAACACGAAAGCTAAGCCGCTGGTGCCAAAAAGCGGCTTGGGGTCTATCAGCGATCTCGGTATAGATCTCGTAAAAAGAAGTACGAAACGCAGTTTTATTCGAACGATACAGCGATTCGAGCTGGGTAGCATCATCCAGATGGGCGAGAATTTTTTCTTTCATGCCAGGGCTGCATTTGAGCAGATGGAATAAAAGTACGCGTTTACTAAATTATACGTAAACCGCTAGTCAAGTTTAACAATAAGAAGAGGCTCGAATAGATTTTACCCGTTCATCAGCCCAGTACTCGTCAAACGTCATCAGGCGGTCGATAACCCCGCGGGGTGTCAGCTCAATAATACGATTGGACACAGTTTGCATAAATGTATGGTCATGGCTACTGAGTAATACGTTACTCTTGTATTCGACACATTGATCATTGAAACTTTGAATACTCTCCAAATCGAGGTGATTGGTGGGTTGATCCAGCAAGATGACATTAGGGTTTTGAAGCATCATTCGACTAAGCATGCAGCGTACTTTCTCACCTCCGCTAAGGACCTTGGTCTTCTTAAGTACATCTTCTCCGCTAAAGAGCATTTTTCCCAAAAACCCGCGTAAAAAAGGCTCATCTACGTCTTTGACGTGGTCAGGCACATACTGGCGAAGCCAATCCATCAAATTCAGATCGCTCGCAAAATAAGCGTCGTTCTCTTGGGGCAGGTACGCATAAGTTACAGTCCCTCCCCATTCGTAACGGCCGGCATCTGGGGTTACTAGGCCTGCGATACAATTGAAGAAAGCGGTCACCGCCAAAGGGTCTTGGCTTAGAATAGCAATCTTATCTCCCTTATTTACAGTAAAGCTAACATCGCTAAAAAGCACACGACCTTCTACACTTTTCGAAAGCTTCTCTATGTTCAGGATCTGATTACCCACCTCTCTGAGGGGCTGAAAAATTATACCGGGGTATTTTCGGTAACTAGGCTCAATCTCTTCGATAGTTAATTTTTCGAGCGCCTTTTTACGCGATGTTGCTTGCTTGCTCTTTGAGGCATTGGCGCTGAATCGTGCGATAAAATCGATTAAGGCCTGGCGCTTTTCCTCTACTTTTTTATTCTTGTCGTTAAGCTGACGGGCCATCAGTTGAGAAGACTGGTACCAGAAGGTATAATTGCCGGTAAAAATCTTGATCTTTTGACGGTCCACATCGGCCACATGGGTACATACAGCATCTAAAAAATGTCGGTCGTGACTGACCACCAGTACAATATTTTCATAATCGGCCAGAAAATTCTCGAGCCATCCAATGGTTTCGAGGTCTAGACCATTGGTAGGTTCATCGAGCAAGAGAATATCAGGATTGCCAAATAATGCCTGTGCTAACAATACCCGTACTTTTAAATTGGCAGGAATATCTTTCATCAATGACTGATGATACTCCTCGGCCACCCCTAACTCCCCCAACAGAACACCTGCATCACTCTCGGCCGTATAACCACCCATCTCACCAAACTCACTTTCTAGTTCGCCTGCACGTATACCATCCTCTTCGGTAAAATCGGCTAGTGCGTAGATCCTCTCGCGCTCCTTGTGTACCTCCCAAAGTCGGGTATGTCCCATCAAAACAGTATTGAGTACGGTCACCTCGTCGAAAGCAAACTGATTTTGACGAAGCACGGCCATCCGCTCACCGGGTGTAATCTCTACCCTTCCTTTATTAGGCTCTATCTCGCCACTCAGAATTTTTAGAAAAGTACTTTTTCCGGCCCCGTTGGCGCCGATCACCCCATAACAATTACCCTTAGTAAAATTGAGGTTGACTTCCTCAAAAAGTACTCGTTTTCCGTATGCGAGCTTAAGATCTTTAACACTTATCATAGGTACCAGATTGCGGCGGCAAAGGTAGCATAAAAAAAAGCATCCCGCCCGGTATAACCGAACGGGATGCTCTTATTGAAAGAAATGATTACTTGTAGATTGCCATTGTGATGGTTCTTGTGATGGTCTCTCCCCTCTCATCGTTGCTGAATAAGAGGTGATAAGTTCCATTGGGAAGTTGTGTCATATCCATCGAAATCACCTGCCCAAAGAACACACCCGCTACTTGCTGAGTACGGATTAATTGTCCCAGGTTATTGAAGATACGCAGCCCGAACTTCGTGTAGAGGTCGGTATTGACACGCACCCCAAAACGACCTGTATTAGGATTGGGGAACAAGGTCAGCGAAGCCGTATTATCAAGCGGTATTTGACGCTCAGCGCACTGCTCTACAATAATGATACGACTGTCAGTAGACTGACAACCCGCATTAGAAGCTGTATAGGTGATCGTCTTCTCTCCAAGACCTGCAGCCGCAGGACTAAAGGTAGATCCACTTACGCCGCTACCGCTAAAGGTACCACCGGCAGGTGTGGCCGATAAGGCTACAGGACGGTCAGAGCGGCAAAGCTCTGCAGGAATAGTCCCAAAGCTGATAACGGGGAATGTGTTTACCGTAAGAGCCACATTCGTTGAGAAGATCGTACCACAACTAGTGGTTACAGCTGCTCTAAACAGGTAACCATTCTGAGTAGCAGGCACGTTAGTTTGGTTAAAAGTAGCATTGGTAGCACCTGAGATATTGGTCCAGGTTGCTCCGCCATTGGCGCTAGCCTGCCACTGATAAGAAAGGGTACCCACAGGCGTTGTAGCCGCTACCACAAAACTAGTAGATGCTCTCTCGCAAATAGTAGCTGTGGCTACAGGATTGGCAGTGATTGTGGGAGCTGCACTAAGTGTAAGCGTGGCAGCCGTAGAAGTTACAGAAGGTGTACAAGCACCCGACACTACGCAACGGAAACGATTTCCGTTTTGAGACAATACAGCAGAGGCAATTGAGTAAGTGGCAGCCGTTGCACCAGAAACATTGCTAAAGGTAGCCCCATTGTCGGTGCTAACTTGCCACTGGTAGGTAAGTGCAGTTCCTGATGCAGTTACAGCAAAAGAAACTGTAGATCCGGTACACTCAGCAACGTTAACGGGGTTGTTTACGATAGCAGGTAGCGTATTGACCGTTAAAGTAGCTGCTGAAGAAGTAGTACTACCGCACTGTCCATTAACGATACAACGGTAGGTATTTCCGCTTTGAGACACGGTAGCACTGCTTATTACCAAAGAAGCACTGGTGGCGCCGCTAATGTTGGTAAATCCTGAACCCGTGTTCACCTGCCATTGATACGTTCCAGAAGCAGCCACCGTAAAGGTAGCGTTGCTACCTACGCAAGTAGTTTGGTTAGTGGGCTGAGTAGTAATAGCAGGACCATTACCAGCCTGAACCGTAAAGCTAAGAACAGCAGTACGCGTAGGAGCTCCTGTGGTAGTTCCTGTTACAGTAATGTTATAAGTACCTGCATTCAGCGTGTTAGTTCCGTTGAGTGTAACATCAGTGCTACCACCAACAGCGATGGTGCTGGAAGAGAAGCTGACTGTTGTACCGGCAGGATTACCTGTAGCACTCAAGGCCACGTTTCCTGTAAATCCACCATTAGAGGCAGTCCCCAGTGATATAGTCATACTAGCGGGAGCAGGGCAAGCCGCCGTGGCAGGTGTTGTTTGGTTAAAGGTGAATCCGAAAGGAGGAGGAACGATTGTGATATTAGCATTGTTGATATCAAAGAAGATATTACCAACAGCCTCTACCATTATGCGAACGGTAGTGCTAGGGGTATTAGGAACAATGATCGCCTCAGACCCATCGTTAGGTGTACTAGCGATCAACGTAGTAAAGCTGGTACCGCCGTTGGTGGAGATCGAGATCTTTACGTTAGCACAGTTGACAGGTGCACCAGTGGTTCCGTTAACAGACCAGGTGATGGTCTCTGAATTACCAGCCGTCCATTCGGTAGCCACGTTTTGAGAGGTGATCAAGAAAGGTCCGAGGTTAGCAAACGTAACGACCATATCATCTGACTTGGTATTTCCACCGCCGGGATGATTGTCTTTAGCAATGAATCGAAAGTTGAGATTCTTAGGCACACCGGGCAATACCTCCCATCTGTCGTTATTGGTTCCGTTAAGTATGTACTGTAGAGAAGGAAAAATTCTTTCGGGAACGCTATAGTCTAAGAATGTTCTAAAATGAGGACCGGTGGCGGTAGAAGCCGCAGAGGGAACTGTTGGAACCGCCGTAGAGGTTCTATTATCGATCTGTTCCCAATTGTACGATAGTACATTGGTGGGATTGGCATCGGTGGCGGTACCTGTTAGTTTAAAGGGAGTAGAGAATGGTATAGTAAAGTCAGCACCGGCACTGGCCGTAGGTGCGGTATTACCGGTTGTAGTCGTTACTACGCAAGAGTTTCCGGTAGAGTTTCTGATGTAGTTAGTAACCTGCTCAATACTTTTAACAGAGAAAATAGCAATGCTGTGGGGAGCTACATCAGTAGTAGCTCCTGTAATACCGGCATATCCCATGATGGTTACACCACTGCCGGGCTCTACGTTAACACCAGAACCCTCGATATTGAAAGAGAAAGTGTGGTTAGCTCCAAACTGGTGTCCTAACTCGTGCGCCAAGTAATCAATTACATAAAACTCCAGTAAGGAAGGATTGCTATATACCGTCCATCCACGACCCTTATTGGTATTGTTACATACACAGCCGATACAACCGGCATTTCCATTATCACTTCCCTTGCTGACAGTATGACCAATGTCGTAGTTACCGTTTCCGATGGCTGCATCAATGGCGGCCATAGAAGTAGTACCAACAGGAGAGTTAGGATTGGCAACAGGGTCGGTCGAAGGATTAAAGTAGATGATGAGATTATTGTTAGCTACCAAAACCATACGCACTCCAAAATCTCTTTCGTAGACCTGATTGGCACGTGTCATGTGGCTATTGAGAGCAGCAAGTACGGCTCCAACACTATCAGCCAATGTAGGCAATCCTGATGTTGGAATAAAATGCAACGAAAACTCCGCACCCGATATCATGGCCAGCCGATAGGTTCTAAGTACTCCATCATCGGCATTCTCTTGACCATTTCCGGCATTGTTGACAATGTCTTCTGTTAAACATTCAAAATTAGAAGGCACATCTGTATAGTCCCTTCTATTGGAGACCCGATAGATATCGTTGTGAACCCTATCCACATAAACGGGCTCATTATTGCGGTTGAGGATGGTGGCGTGCACCCCGTGCATAGAAACATCGAATCGGATGTTGTCTTCTGGATTATCAACGCCTTGTCCTGCAAAAGAATAAATGCCAGGATAGCGAACCAACAGCTCGTTGGCCATAACAGGCGCATTAACGATGCGGAATTTCTTGATCTCTCCACTGGGCATGGGAAACTCAACCATAAAGGTAGATTGTGTAACACGCTGATCGGCCTCCATAGGCGCTTGGGCAACTAATTGCTTGAAAGCAGCCTCTTGCAAACGAAATAGTTTTACGTTTTCGGGGCGTCTGGACTGCGCAGCAGCGAAAACATCATAGCCTAAGCCAGACTCCGTTACAGGTGTCCAAAAGCGCTGATTCTGACCAAATACGGACGAGAAAAACAGCAAGGAAATTAAAAAGAGTGTAAAATTTCTCATGGGTGGATTTAATTAAATGAGATGTTAAAATATCCGAGCGACTAAAAGTAGGAATATTTCGCAAAAAAAGCAGCAATCCATTAGGGGAAATTTAAAAATGAAGGCCCCACCAACTGAATGGTGAGGCCCTCGGCATAAAAACGTAAGTGGATGATTATCAATATCCTCCCATTCCACCCATATCAGGGGCTGGATGAGCATGAGGCTCCTCTTTCTTAGGCTTGTCTGCTACCACACACTCCGTGGTGAGCAACATGCCAGCAATAGAGGCCGCGTTTTCGAGAGCCACCCGGCTAACCTTGGTAGGATCGATAACCCCAGCTTTAAACAAGTTCTCGTATACCTCTGTGCGGGCGTTGAAACCAAAGTCGGCCTTACCTTCTTTGATACGCTGTACCACGATAGAACCATCGATTCCGGCGTTTGCGGTGAGAATACGCATAGGCTCCTCTAGGGCACGGCGCACGATGGCCATACCAGTTTGCTCGTCCTCGATTTGGCCTTTTACTTTAGCATCGAGCGACTCGATAGCACGTATATAAGCCACACCACCGCCGGGTACGATACCCTCTTCTACTGCTGCACGGGTAGCATGCAAGGCGTCATCCACACGATCTTTTTTCTCTTTCATTTCTACTTCAGTTGCAGCGCCTACATACAGAACAGCCACTCCCCCACTTAATTTTGCCAGACGCTCCTGTAATTTCTCGCGATCGTAGTCGGATGTAGTAGTCTCGATCTGGGCTTTAATTTGATTGACACGAGCAGTGATATCTTCTTTCTTACCCTTACCGCCTACGATAGTGGTGTTGTCTTTATCGATAGTTACAGATGCTGCTTGTCCCAAATAGGTCAGGTCAGCATTCTCCAACTTGAAACCTTGCTCTTCGCTTACTACAATTCCTTTGGTAAGAATCGCAATGTCTTGCAACATTTCTTTGCGACGATCGCCAAAACCAGGGGCTTTTACAGCCGCTACCTTCAGCGTACCGCGCAGTTTGTTGACCACCAACGTAGCCAATGCTTCTCCTTCGAGATCTTCTGCAATAATCAGCAGCGGACGACCGCCTTGTGCTACTTTCTCGAGAATATGCAGAATGTCTTTCATATTGCTGATCTTCTTGTCGTAGATCAGGATGTAAGGATTTTGCAACTCAGCTTCCATTTTTTCGCTGTTCGTTACAAAATAGGGAGAGATATATCCGCGGTCGAATTGCATTCCCTCTACCACGTCTACGGTGGTATCGGTTCCTTTAGCTTCTTCTACAGTAATAACACCTTCTTTACCCACTTTACCAAAAGCCTCGGCAATTAACTTACCGATTGTCTCGTCGTTATTGGCAGAGATTGTAGCGACTTGCTGAATTTTTTTACTGTCGCTACCCACTGTCTGGCTTTGTGCATGGAGACTGTTTACGACCAAAGAAACGGCCTTGTCGATTCCTCTTTTCAAGTCCATGGGGTTAGCACCGGCTGCTACCATCTTGAGTCCCTCGCTTATAATAGATTGAGCCAGCACAGTAGCAGTGGTGGTACCATCACCGGCAATATCAGCGGTTTTAGAAGCTACCTCTTTTACCATTTGAGCGCCCATATTTTCAATGGGATCTTCCAGTTCAATCTCTTTGGCTACGCTTACACCATCCTTGGTTACCTGTGGAGCACCGAACTTCTTTTCGATGACTACATTTCTACCCTTAGGGCCCAGCGTAACTTTAACTGCATTTGCGAGCGTGTCTACGCCCTTTTTCATTCTATTTCTTGCTTCGATATCGAAGAAAATCTGTTTTGCCATATTATTGGGTTTGATAGTTACTTGTTTGGTTTACCGATTTAATTAAACGATAGCGAGAATATCAGACTCGCGCATAATAAGATAATCGACACCTTCGATCTGAATCTCGGTGCCGGCATATTTTCCGTAGAGCACTGTATCACCCGCTTTAACGGTTACAGGCTCATCTTTTTTGCCGGGCCCGGCAGCAACAACAGTACCACGCTGAGGTTTCTCTTTGGCAGTGTCGGGAATGATGATGCCACCAGCGGTCTTTTCTTCGGCGGCAGCGGCTTTCACGATCACACGGTCGTGAAGCGGAGTAACATTGACTTTCTTGGCCATAGCTTAAATTGATTTAGTTTTTAGTGGTTAACCCGATGGGAGCTACGCCCCGGCGGGCGGCAAATATATCCTAAATAGCATGCCAGCTGCCGAAACCATCTTGACGGGGTAATTTTTGTCAGGAGAAATTGTCAAAAATGACTTAAAAGGGCGAGGTTGCTTATCGATCGCTGACAATTTTTCAGCGAAAAACAGGGGTGGCCAGGGTCCAGTAAATAGCTTATCTTTGTAATTCATAAGCTCTTATAAAATGATCAGCAGACGTACGATCCGGGTCAAAGTGATGCAAACGCTCTATTCCATCACCACCTACGAAATTATCCCCGCCCCCGCTGTTCATACCTCTTTGCTTCAACAACACTTTGATCAACCTCGTCGTTTGCTAGTGCACCTGCTTTGGCTGTTGACCGAGATCTTGCGCTATCCCGAAAAATATGCCCACCAGAAGGCCTCCAAGCATTTACCCTCAGTAGAGGACCTCAATATCAATACCAAGCTGGCCGGCAACGAATTGCTTTGGCAAATGCTCGAGGATAAAGCATTACTGAAGCAAATCGACCAACTGAAACCCCAGCCCGGCCCTGTGCAAGAGCTGATCAAGTCAATCTATTTGCAGCTAATCGAAACACAGGAATACCGCAGCTACATTGCCACCCCCTCCCGCGAAAAGAAGGGCGAACGAAAGATGGTGGAGTTTATCGTCAATGACCTGATGCTCGCTAATCCATCTTTTGTTTCTTATATCGAAGAGCTGTTCGCCGATTGGGATGATGACGGAGAGGGAGTCATTCAACTACTGGCCGCTTATCTGCACAAACCCGGCCAACTGAATTTTGAACAATTGATCGACCGCGACAAAGAACAATTTGGCCTGGAGTTACTGAGGACGGTTTTGGAAAAACAAGAACAACTCCAATCTTATATTATTCCGAAGCTAAAAAACTGGGATCCGGAGCGTATTGCTCAGCTCGACATGATCATGATGAAAATGGGAGTAGCCGAGTTCTTATTCTTTGAAACGATACCGCCCAAGGTTACCATTAACGAATATATTGACCTGGCCAAGGACTACAGTACCGCACAAAGTGGACAATTTGTAAATGGGATCCTAGATAGCATCCATAAAGATCTGGTAGCGGCCGGTCAACTTCGTAAAGTAGATTTTCGTAAGGCCTGAGGTTTAATTCCGAACAATTAATTTTGCAATCGAATAGCTCACTACTTGAACATGACGACCATGAAAAAAATACTACTGACGACCTGCATAACAATGCTGATCGCTACTGCTTGTAAACAAACTCCTAACGTAACGGCAGCTGATAGTGCTGTTTCTCCACTCGATCCGGCCACTCTTCCGTTAAAACAGGCGCCGGCCGATACGGCTGTATACGATACCAGCACTTTTACAACTATCGAGTGGATTGACCCAATAGAAAAAGAGGTGGGTAAACTAGTACCCGGTAAAGAGGTCGAAATTACCTGGAAGTTTCGTAACAGCGGTAATCGTCCGTTGATCATTGAACATGTTGGTGCCACTTGTGGTTGCACGGTACCCGAAAAACCTGAGCAACCTTTTGCTCCCGGACAGACTGGTACCATTCGCGTAAAGTATAACGGAAGCGGCGACGGATTTATCTTAAAGCAAGTATTCGTAACCGCTAACACCAAGCCCAGTCGTGAACAAACCCTCGTTTTTAAGGCAGAAGTAACCAATAAAAAATAAAACTCCCTTTATGCATTCTTTCTATTTGCTGCAAGCGCCCGCACAACCTGGTTTCGGTGGATTTCAGTTCATCTTTCTGGGTCTGATGATTTTGGTTTTTTGGCTTTTCTTTATTCGCCCCCAGGCACAACGGGCCAAAAGTCAAAAAACGTTTATCGACAACCTAAACAAGGGAGACAAAATTGTAACCATTGCCGGTATTCATGCCACCATTAACAAGGTAAATGAGGACGGCACTACCCTTTCGGTAGAAACTAGCCCCGGCAGTTATTTAAAGATCGAGAAGTCTGCCATTAGTATGGACTGGACGACTGCGCTCAACAAGCCGGCTGCTACCGAGAAAAAATAATCATGCTTCGTATAGGCCTTACCGGCGGAATTGGCAGTGGCAAGTCTACGGTAGCCCGTGTCTTCGAAACATTGGGCATACCGGTTTACTATGCTGATGATGCTGCTAAAAGGTTGATGAACCAAGATCCCGCTATTCGAAGTGCTCTTAAAGAGATGTTCGGAGAAGCCTGCTATCTAGACAGTGGTGTACTCAACAGAGCCTACATAGCCACTGTGGTTTTTGAGAACCCCGAAAAAAGAGAACAACTCAATCAACTCATTCACCCGGCTACTATTGCCGATGCCAATAAATGGCTTAGCGAACAGCATGCGGTTTATGCGCTACGAGAGGCTGCATTATTATTCGAGAGCGGTGCGGCCGAGGGGCTTGACTATGTTATAGGGGTTTCCGCTCCTGCCTCGCTACGAATGCAGCGTGTTATAAAAAGAGACCAACTAAGCGAAGAGGCGGTACAAAAAAGAATGGCCACGCAACTGCAAGACACGATCAAACTAAAACTTTGTGATTTTGTAATCGTCAATGACGAGCGAGTTGGTCTGCTACCACAGGTGCTGGACTTGCACAAAAAACTCATAGCGATCGCAGCGCAGCCAATGCATCGCTGATTCTTCGCCAACCCTCTTTTATATTCTCGCGACTATTGGCAAACGAGAATCGCACACACCGAGGTTCGCCAAAAGCATCTCCCATAACAGAAGACACATGTGCCTTATTGAGCAGATACATGCTAAGATCGGCAGCATTGCGGATCGTGGTCTCCCCGTCTGGCTTATCAAAATACGCACTCATATCAGGAAAGACATAGAAAGCCCCCGTGGGTGGTGGGCATATGAGGCCGGGAATAGTTTGCATCAATTCCAAGACTAATTCTTTTCTTTTGGCAAATTCTGCGACCATTTCTTCAGTAGGTCGCAGGTCGGCTGTCAATGCCGCAACTGCTGCCTTTTGCGTTATGGAATTGGCCCCGCTGGTAAATTGCCCTTGTACTTTCTCACAAGCCTTGGCAATAGCTACAGACGCCGCCAGGTAGCCGAGTCTCCAACCGGTCATCGCAAATCCTTTACTAAGACCATTGATGATAATTACACGATCATGAATGGAATCAAAAGAGGCTATACTGCAATGCGAGCCCTTAAAATTGATGTACTCGTAGATCTCATCGGAAATAATATATACCTGTGGATATTTTTCAAACACGGCCACCAAGGCTTTGAACTCCTCGTTCGTATATACTGCCCCGCTGGGATTACAGGGAGAAGAAAACATAAAAAGCTTAGTTGCCGGACTCAGTGCTTCCTCGAGTTGCTGTGGCGAAATCTTAAACCCATTTTCTGAGGTGGTACGAACAATCTTTACGTGGCCTCTTGCAATTTTGACCAGCTCGCTGTACGTAACCCAAAAGGGCGTTGGAATAATAACTTCATCTCCTTCATCGATCAGCGAAAGAATTGCATTTGCCAAACTTTGCTTGGCACCCGTAGAGACTACGATCTGCTCTGGCCGATAATCGAGTTGATTATCTCTTTTTAATTTGTGACAAACTGCCTGACGCAACTCGGGTAATCCGGCTACGGGCGTATAGTGCGTCCAATTCTCGCGAATGGCTGTGATGGCAGCTTCTTTAATATGAGTTGGCGTATCAAAATCGGGCTCGCCCAAACTCATGTCGATTACATCGATGCCCTGCGCTCTCAACTCTCTGCCCAATTGGGCCATGCGCAGTGTTTCTGGTTCATTAAAACGATCTAAAAAATGAGATAACGACATGACAGGATAGGCATTTAATCTGGGGCAAGTTACGATAAACTATTTCGCGGCGTTGACCCGAATGTTCTTTTCGTACATGGCCCTTCCTAACGTACGCAAGAATGGAAACCCGACCGTTTCGTAGTCATACCGGTCATCATTAAAAACTTGGTCGCTATTGCAATAGATGACGGCACTCAACAAAAATTTCTGGCGGGTTCGAAGATCCTCAAAACAAGCGGCATCAATCAAAAATCCATATGCATTCCCCACTTTATTATAGATACGAAGTAAGGGATCGGGCTTCTCTGCGGACGACCCATAGTAAAGAAACTTAACATAGTTATCCCATACCTCCACGCTATCATAAGAAGGAGAACTACTTTGCGAAGGAAGCCGACTCATGAAATCTCTTAAAAAAAGGAGATCCTCTTCTTGCAGATTAAAGCGACGGTTAGAAGGCACCGATGAAGGAAACATAATCTGTCTTACCATATGATGCAGATCAGGCAGGGGCAACCGGTTTTTAAACGAAAAATCAAAGGGCTCATTGACCAAGGTACCTCTACTGATGTAACCCGTACCCATTTTGATATTCTTTGTTGGGGGTCGATATTTTGCTAAAACACCCGCTTGTTGGTATAGCAGCTGACCCGCCGTATCAAAAAAAGAAACTGGATTTGTGTAGCGGTTCTCCTCTGTACTAAGCGGTAAACTGAGCCGATGCAAGATCTCTACGTTATGATATCCCAACTTGTGCAACGACTGGTTGATATAATCTTGACCCAGCCACTCGTAGAGTCGGTTATAGGCATCATTATCACTAACCAGTAATATTTTCTTAATGTAATGGGCAATAGTCGGGCGGCCGTCGATGGTCGTGGGATCGTTATAGACCTCCGTTTGCAGCTCACGGTCCCGTCCTGTAATTAGGGTGCTATTGCGGTCCAGACCAGGAACGGAGAGCTCCCGAAGCCGCTGCAGGGCTAAAATGGCGATCGGGAATTTTACCGTAGAAGCCGGGTAAAAGTAGCGCTCTGGGTTGACATTGAATTGATGGTCCTTAAACTGGGAGGCACGCTTGCCTTTTGCTTTAACGGAGGTGTAAATAATCTGTATCCCCCAGGCATCCGGCTGGGTAACCAACTCATCAGATAGGCTATCAGAATAACTTTTTAATACTTTGTATACCAGACTATTATCAGCCTTACCTCTTATTAATTTTTGTCTCTCATTCTTGGGTAGCGTTGCCGGTTGGCCCGAGGCAGGGCCAGGTAAAAAAATGGACGTCGTCAAAAAAATCAAGAACAGCTGGTTTTTCATCCTGTCCTCAAAATACAACAGAAAATACAAATGGGTAAGGATTTAAAAATCAGGGATTACCACGGGGTTTTTCTTGGGGTGTTTTCTCTAAAAAGCTATCTTTGCCGTCCTTAAAAATTCAGTAAATCACCCAACATATGCAACTCAAAGGTCTGGTTCGTTTTTTCACCGTCCTACTCATTATTTATTCGCTATATCAGCTTTCTTTTACCTGGCTGGTTCGCAATTTTGAGAAGAATGCAGAAGAGAAAGCCACACAGTATGTAAAGTCCTCTTATCCCTTAGCAAGTGCAAAGTATCCTGGCAACAAAGATTCGCAGGCCTCATGGCAGGAGTTTCTCGATCGCAGACTCGCGCAATATCGAGATAGCCTGATTAAAGCCGACGAGAATAGCACTGTTACCTATGGTATCAATGGCGCCATGAGCTACAAAAAAGCCAAAGAAGAGGAATTGAACCTGGGACTTGACCTGCAAGGTGGTATGAACGTAACGCTCGAGGTAGAAATGTCGGGCTTACTTCGCTCGCTGGCTAATAACACTACTGACCCCAATTTCCTTAAGGCCTTGCAAAATGCAGACCTTCGTAAAGCGAATAGCGATGCAGATTTTATTACGCTTTTTATTCAGGAATACAAGAAACTGGAGCCAAACAGAATGCTCGCTACCCTTTTCTCGGGTGGCAGTTCCAATGCCATCAATATCGGTTCTACCGACCAAGAGGTAGAGACCTACATCCGTCAGCAGGCCCGTTCTGCCTTTGACCTTACGTTTGACCGACTCACTACGCGTATCGACCAGTTCGGTGTAGCGCAACCCTCCATCAACCCTATTCCAAATAGAGGATTGATAAATGTAGAGTTACCCGGTATCAAAGACAAAGACCGTGTTAGAAAGTTATTGCAAAGCACAGCTAACTTACAATTCTGGGAAGTATATACGCTTAAGAACAATTCCTATGCCAGTAGCTGGCAGCGAACTGTCAACGCATTCAATGCGAAATACGGCGGAAAAGCCGACACTACCGCCGCTAAAAAAGACAGCACTGTGGCCATTGACTCTGCTACAGCCGCTGCCAAAAGCAAGGATACTGGCAAAACCAAAACGCTCTCTGCTGCCATTGGTAACACAACGACTGATACCAGCAAGGCAAAGACACTTTCTACTGCCGCACA
>CANGYW010000026.1 GCA_947458335.1 Chitinophagaceae bacterium
CCTAGATCGGGAGATCGAGGAGAGTCAGGGGCTAACCATTGACCAGCTGTTTACTCAAAAGGGAGAGGAATCTTTTCGCATCGTAGAAAAAGAGCTGCTGCAGTTGCTTGCCGAAAGTCATTCGGAGTTTGTGATGGCTTGTGGGGGCGGCACTCCTTGTTTCTTGAATAATATTGAATACATGAAGCGCTCCGGCACAGTAGTTTGGATGAACCCTCCGGCAGAGGTACTCGCTAGACGGCTGTGGAGCGAGCGCACGCAGCGTCCGTTGTTACGATCGGTTTCCGAAAGCGATTTGTTGGGGTTTATTCAAAAGAAATTAGCCGATCGCCGGCTCTATTACGAGCAAGCAACTGTAAGGGTCGATGAGGAGGTCATTGATGTTTCGAATCTTTTAAAATCCATTCAAGATGCATAACTTCTTTGGAGCCGTTGGGGCACTGATAATGGCACTAGGGGTACTGGCGGGGGCTTTTGGGTCGCATGGGTTACAAAAGATCACCACCGATCCCTCCGTTATAGAGCCCTACAAAACAGCTGTGCAGTATTTGCTTTGGCACGGATTGGCCTTACTGGTTCTATGGTCAGCTAAAGTCCTGTTTACTCAGAGGCAGTATCTATGGATCGCTACTTGTTTTATGGTTGGCGTTTCTCTTTTTTCCGGGTCCCTCTTTGTGATAACGGCCGGTAAAATTTTCTCCTTCTCCATTCCCTGGTTGGTATACTTGACGCCTATTGGCGGTTTACATTTTGTGGTAGGATGGATATTGATGGGTTGGAGTCTTATTGGCAAACAGAGAAACTGATTATATTTGTAAGGATGGCCAACAAGCTTCGTAATACCTCTACCAAAACCGAAACTGCCGCCAAGCCTGCCGCAAAAGATCTTCGAGACTTTACAACCGAGAAAGATGCCCCGATTGACTGGGTGGCGCTGGCCCGCGATGAGAGAACACTTAAAATTATAGGAGTTGTTTTTTTAGTCCTCTCTATTTTTCTGTTTATTTCCTTTGCATCGTATCTCTTTACCTGGAAGCAAGATCAGGCAATAGCCCAACAGGGGTTTTCTGCTCTTCTTTATGAAGACAAGGTAGCTCTAAATTGGCTTGGTCGATTGGGAGCTGTGGTTTCTCATTTTTTCTTCTTTAAGGCTTTTGGGATCGCCTCCTTCTTGGTCTGTACTTTCTTTTTTGTGGTAGGTGTTAATTTGTTGTTTCGGCAAAAGGTGTTCTCTATCTGGAGAAATCTTAAGTATGTTACCATCGGTACCACTGTTGTTTCGGTATCTATGTCTTATCTTTTTTCAAAAAATGCCTTTGCTTTTGGCGGCGGGGTAGGGAACCTTTTAGCGAGAGAACTCGAGGGCGTCTTAGGTGTTTTGGGGGCCGGAGCAGCGCTGCTGCTAATTGTAACGGCGTATGTAATCTGGCAGTTCAATCCCCGGTTTGCCCTTCCTAAAAGAAAACCAGTCTCACAAGAGGCTGAGCTAGCCGATGATAGTTTTTCTGCTGATGTAGGAGATGTGATAGCTGCCCAGGAGGCTGTAGACGATAAAGAGGTGATGGCGATTCAAGATGAGGAAGATAAAAAAGAAGAGGTCAAACCGCTTTCATCTTCTTTTGTGCCGCCTGTTGCAGGGCAAACGATCAATGATCTCTATGCGGCCGGTGCCAATACCATTCAGTATCACGAGTCTACTCCCGCTGATAACGACATAGCACAGTCGCTTGTCGATGAGACAGCGTCCTTACCTGAGGAGCTTTTACCTATAGATCAAATTGAGCCGACCTCTGTGGCTACTGAACCTATTGATCTGCCGCTCACTGACACCGATACTCCTGAGGTCGACGATGTCGTAGCAACTGAGCAGCCTCAGGAGATGTCTGAGGAGGCCCCCGCTGCCGAGGGAGATCTGGAGCTTGAGATAAAGACGACACCGTTAGACGCTGCCATCGAAGAAGAGGTGGTACCCGAGAATCTTCCTCCCTATGAGCCTACACTTGATCTGAGTAACTATAAGTATCCTTCCCTTAATTTACTGGAGCAACACGGCTCTGATAAGATCGTACAAGATAATAATGATCTGGAAAATCAAAAGAACCAGATTATTAATACACTTCGTAATTACGCTATCGAGATTCAAAAGATCAGCGCTACTATTGGACCAACAGTAACGCTGTATGAGATCGTTCCGGCTCCAGGTGTACGAATTTCGCGTATCAAAAATCTGGAGGATGACATTGCGCTAAGCCTGGCGGCACTGGGTATTCGTATTATTGCCCCCATTCCCGGAAAAGGGACTATTGGTATTGAAGTGCCCAATATCAAAAAGACCGTTGTGAGTATGCGAAGCTTACTTTCGTCGGAGAAGTTTCAGCACAACAATTATAGTTTGCCAATTGGAATAGGAAAGCGTATCGATAACGATAACTATATCGTTGATCTAACTTCTATGCCACACTTGCTGATGGCCGGCGCTACTGGGCAAGGAAAGTCGGTAGGTCTGAACGCCATACTGGTGTCACTACTCTTTAAAAAGCATCCTTCGCAGCTCAAGTTCGTACTTATCGATCCTAAGAAAGTGGAGTTGAGTATCTATCGCCATATTGAAAAACATTTTTTGGCTAAGCTGCCGGGAGAAGAAGATGCCATCATCACCGATACCAAAAAAGTTATCCATACCCTCAATGCGCTGTGCATCGAAATGGACAATCGTTACGACCTTCTTAAAGAAGCTGGTGCCAGAAATATAAAAGAGTACAACGAGAAATTCATCAAACGAAAGCTCAACCCCCAAAAGGGACACCAGTATTTACCCTTTATCGTTTTGGTTATCGATGAGTTTGCCGATCTGATCATGACTGCGGGTAAAGAAGTCGAAACGCCCATTACCCGGTTGGCTCAGTTGGCCCGTGCTATCGGAATACATCTTATCATCGCTACCCAGCGTCCTTCGGTCAACATTATCACGGGTACCATCAAGGCCAATTTTCCGGCTCGTATTGCCTTTAAGGTGTCTTCTAAGATCGATTCCCGCACCATTCTCGACACCGGAGGAGCTGAGCAATTGATCGGAAAGGGAGATATGCTAATCTCTCACCACGGCGAGTTGACCCGTTTGCAATGTGCCTTTGTCGATACGCCGGAGGTTGAGCAGATAGTCGATTTTATCAGTGAGCAGCAAGGATATCCTCAAGCCTTTTTATTGCCAGAGTACATAGACGAAAAAGAGATGGAAGGACGCGAGCTTGATATGGGTGATCGTGACTCACTTTTTGAAGATGCGGCTCGTCTGATTGTACAACACCAGAGCGGCTCCACTTCTTTATTACAACGCCGTATGAAACTGGGCTATAATCGGGCTGGTCGGTTGATGGATCAGTTAGAAATTGCCGGTATTGTAGGGCCTGCTCAGGGTAGCAAGCCCCGCGATGTGTTGGTAAAGACCGAGGCCGACCTACAACGCCACCTAGACCCCTCTGGTCTGGGATAACTGTTAGTATCTTGTTAACCCAGAGCTTCTTAGAAAGGCCTAAGGCATAGCTGCGTCTAATTAGGGTTTTGATCTATCTTTGCGCCACCTTTTGCTACCGTAAATAACCTGCATGAAAAAAGCTCTTCTTGCCCTTTTTTTGGTCGTTTTGCAAAGCAGTTTTCTCTTTGCTCAGACCAAGACTGCTTCTCGCAACGATCCAGAAGCTAAAAAGATTTTGGATGCCGTCAGCGCCAAGTTCAAATCTTTTGCTTCGGTACAAGCGGCTTTTACTTACAAAGTAGAAAATGCAGCTGGCAAGGTCTTGTCGTCTAAGACCGGAACCATTACCATGAAGGGAACCAAGTATCGCCTTAATTTTAGCGGACAAGAGATTATTTGTAATGGAACAACGGTTTGGAATGTAGACAGGGCTGCCAACGAAGTAACGATTAGTACCCTTGATGCTTCGAGTGGGATGATTACACCGCAAAAGCTATTTTCTAATTTCTATGATAAAGATTTTCTCTATGTGCTTAATGGCGATAAAAAAGTAGGTGCCAAACTAGTGCAGGAGATTCAACTGACGCCGGTAGATAAGTCAAAGAATTTTCATACTGTTTTTTTACAGATTGATAAATCAGCTAAGACCATGTATAGCACCCGTGTTCTTGAAAATGCGGGTAATCGCTATTCTTATACGGTTAACAGTATGAAGACAAACGTACCGGCTGCCGAAGCGCTTTTTGCTTTCGACAAGACCAAGTATCCCGGCATTAATATCGAAGATCTTAGATAACCGCTTCTCGGATCCGTATTAGTTTTTTTAGAAGAGCCTCCATTTTATCGAGTGCCAGCATATTGGCTCCATCGCTTTTGGCGGTGGCCGGGGTAGGGTGTGTTTCTATAAATAGGCCAGATGCGCCCGCTCCAATGGCGGCACAAGAAATCGTTTCTATAAGCTCAGGAAGCCCGCCGGTAATACCAGCCGTTTGATTAGGTTGTTGGAGTGAATGCGTTACATCCATCACCACCGGAACTCCCAGCTCTTTCATCCAATAAATATTTCTAAAATCGACAACCAAGTCTTGGTAGCCAAAAGTGGTGCCTCTTTCCGTAAGCATTATTTTTTCGTTGCCAGTATTTTTTATTTTCTCGGCGGCGAATTTCATGGCCGGGCCGCTAACAAATTGCCCCTTTTTAATATTGATGATCTTGCCGGTGCGACCAGCTGCTTCTAGTAGGTCGGTTTGCCTGCATAAAAAGGCAGGAATCTGTAGTATGTCAACATAACGAGCGGCCAAGTCAGCCTCCTGAGCTGTATGAATATCGGTAACAACAGGAAGATGAAGTTGGGTGCGAACTTGTTGTAAGATCTCGAGCGCGGCAATATCACCGATACCGGTAAAAGAGCCTGCACTGGAGCGATTAGCCTTTTTGTAAGAGGCTTTAAACACAAGTGGAATCTGTAAGCGGTTACAAATTTCTTTTAGGGTAGCGGCCGTTTCGAAGACCAGGGGTGCTGATTCTACCACACAGGGGCCCGCTAGTAAAAAAAAAGACCGCTCATTGTAGGTTTGCTCGGCAAACAGGGGTTGCAGAAACGATGTCATGTTACAAAAGTAGTGGTAAGTTTGCCAAATAAAAACCGACCATGCACAAAGAGAAGATTCTAGTGATCGGCGCCTCGGGACAAATTGGTGTTGAGTTAACACTGGCGCTGCGAAAAATGTACGGCGCCGCCCAAGTGGTAGCGGCTGACCTAAGGGAGCAAAATCCGCTGCTTGCGGGTACCGGTCCTTATGTATCATTGGATGTAATGAACAAAGAAATGTTGCATGTACAGATTATTCGTCAAAACATCACTCAGGTTTATCTGCTGGCCGCTATTTTATCGGCTACCGGCGAGAAGAATCCGTCGCTGGCCTGGAATCTGAATATGCAAGGTTTGCTGAACGTCTTAGATATTGCACGAGAGGAAAAACTCAATAAAGTATTTTGGCCTTCTTCGATTGCTGTATTTGGGCCCAGCTCACCCCGTGTTAACTGCCCACAGCAAACTATCATTGAGCCCACCACTATTTATGGCATCAGTAAATATGCCGGAGAGTTTTGGTGTCATTACTATTGGCAGCGCTATGGAGTCGATGTAAGAAGTATTCGTTATCCCGGCCTCATCTCTTATAAGTCAGCACCAGGAGGCGGGACCACCGATTATGCCGTAGAGATCTATCACGAGGCGCTGGCCAAGCGATCGTATTCTTGCTTTTTAAAGCAGGATACCTATCTGCCCATGATGTACATGCCCGATGCCATTCGAGCCACTACCGAGTTAATGGAAGCTCCTGCCGATCGTATTTCTGTTCGTACCTCTTACAATTTATCGGCCATGAGTTTCTCTCCTGCCGAAATTGCCCATTCAATCCAAAAACAAATTCCTGATTTTTCCATAGGGTATCAACCCGACTACCGACAGTCTATTGCCGACAGCTGGCCTCAAAGTATCGATGACAGTGTGGCCCGAAGGGATTGGGGATGGAAGCCGGAGTACGATCTAGATGCCATGACGGTGGATATGCTCCAAAATCTTCGTTGAATAGTAGATAGCGATAAGTTTTGAGGCACTTTGGTCACTTATCTGTTAGAGTCGGTTGAAAGCAGCATACGAACGACCTCTTCCAAATAGTGACGGTCTGTATCATCAAAATCGGCTGTTTTAATACTATCAACGTCTAGTACACCTATTATTTGCCCATCTAGATGCAGCGGCAAAACGATTTCGGAGTTTGACAGGCTGCTACAGGCAATGTGGCCTGGAAAGCTGTGCACATCCTCTACTACGATAGTTTTTTCTTGTTGCCAGCAAGTGCCACAAACGCCCCTTCCTTTTTTTATGCGGGTGCAGGCCACCGGACCTTGAAAAGGGCCTAATACCAATTCATCATCTTTTATTAAGTAAAAGCCCACCCAAAGCCAGCCGAATTGCTCTTTAAGCGCGGCGCAGGTATTGGCCATATTGGCTACAAAATCGGTCTCGCCTGTTAGCAGTCCCTGCAATTGGGGTAAGAGATGTTGGTATTGTTCTGCTTTGGTACCTTTACTAATTGTTAAATCTTCTGCCATAGCTGCAAAGATAGAATCCCCCGGGCTTAGTAACTTTATTTCAATATTCCTGCTATGCGTTTTCTTTTTCTGTTGACAGGTCTGTTGTTGGTACAGTCCGCTTCGTACGGACAACCTTATGGGGGTAATCCCGCACGCCAGAAGTGGAATCAACTTGTTACAGACAGTGTTCGCGTTATCTATGCCCCCGGTTTGGATAGCCAGGCACAGCGAGCCATTGCCTTAGTGAGACGGTTAGCAGCCTACGATTCGTTTAGACTAGGTAAGCGACTACAACCAATCGATATTGTTTTACAACAGAGTCCGGTTTTCTCTAATGCGTATGTTCAGCTGGGGCCTTTTCGTAGTGAATGGATGTTGATGCCTAATCTAAATAACTTTAGTAGCGGTGCGTTAGGGTGGAGCGATTTATTGGCCTTGCATGAGTACCGCCATGTGGAACAAATCAATAACATGAATACGGGGCTCAGCAAAGCCGCTCGTATTTTATTTGGTCAACAGGGATATGACCTGGCCATAAATGCGGCCGTACCAAATTGGTTTTTTGAAGGGGATGCCACTTGGCAAGAATCCCTGTTGAGTCGCCAGGGCAGGGGCCGGTTACCACAGTTTCTGAATGCATTTCCGGTGCTTTGGCAAGGAGGTAAAAACTATTCGTGGTTAAAGCTTCGTAATGGGTCTTACAAGGATGTAGTGCCTAACCACTATGAATTGGGCTATTTGCTGGTCAATTACGGGGTGTCTGTTTACGGCGAAAAGTTTTGGCCTACGGTCATACAAAGAGCCGCTTCATTCTCATCTGTGTTATATCCTTTTCAGCAGGCGGTTTCTAAGACAGCGAAGCTCTCCTATGCGCAATTCAGAAAAAATGCCTTTGCATGGTATAAAGAAAAACAATCTGTAGCCGAGCCATCGGTTCCCGAATGGTTGCTTAAGACAGAAACGCGCTATGCTACCGATCGGCAATATCCTTATTGGATAGGGGGCGACACTTTGTTGATTCAAAAAAGTAGTCGTATTCACCGGCCTGGATTTTATTTAGTAACTAAAAATCGGGAGCATCTCCTTCGGACGCTTGATATTTCGCTAGATCAGCCCTTTAGCTACCGGAATGGAAAGTTGGTGTATGCGGCTTACGAAAAAGATCCGCGGTGGCATTGGGTAAGCTACAGTTCCCTGCGCATCGTTGATGTTCATTCAGGGAAACAAACGAATCTTACACATCATTCTCGTTATTTTACGCCTGATATTTCGCCGAGTCTCGATAAAGTGATAGCGGTGCAAGTGAGCGAGTCAGGTAAGGCATCGCTAGATCTACTCGCTGCTACTACCGGAAAAAAATTGGCTTCTTTTGTTTCACCAGACGGCTATCTGTATACCGATCCTAAATTTTTATCTGACACATCGGTGGTGACTGCTGTTAGAGATCAGCAGGGAGCTATGGCCTTGCTTCGACTTTCGCTTACAACTGGCCTTCAAGAGCTACTGACCCCTTTGATGCCTTTTTCGATAGGGTTTCTTCACCCCTATGAGGGATCGGTCTTTTTTACGGCCGGTTTTAGTGGTAATGATCATATTTATTGTCTTCGGTTGCAAGACAAATCGGTTTGGCAGGTTACCAACGGTGGTGTCGGAAAATACAACGTACATGCAAGCTTCGATAAAATGTATTGGTCTGAGCCAACGGCTGAGGGTATTCAAGTAAGGGTGGCCGCAGTAGAACCACGGCTGTGGAAGCGGGTATCAATCGATTCATTGCACAAGGCTACTCCTTACTTGGTGGCGGGTGCCCAATCGGGAACTCTTTCACTCTTGTCTCAGTTTGTGACCTCGCGTAGCTTGGAGGATACAGTTTCGCCTTCTCGCTACAAAAAATCTACCGGGTTGCTGAATATTCATAGCTGGCGCCCCGATTATCAAGATCCACTCTTTCGTTTTGCTTTGTATGGAGAAAATGTGCTGAATACAATGCAAACAGAGATTGCCTACGAGTATAATGAGAATGAGCGAAGTCATTCATTCGGCGCTTCGAGCACCTATGCAGGTTGGTTTCCGCATCTCACTGTGGGTACTAACTATACTGTTGAGCGTTCGGCTATAGTAAGAGGAGTACGAAGAGCCTGGTCGCAGCTCGATACCCGTGTGGGAGTTAGCCTTCCGTTACAGGATATCAATGGAAGAGTGTATAGAAATCTTACTGTTGGAAGTTTTTATGTGTTGCGAAATGATTTTTACAAAGATGCCTATCGCGACAGTTTAGGCACCATTACATTTAGCTACCTATTGCATAGTATTCAATTTTCGTTAGGGGTACAGCAGGCTTTGCAGCATATTTTTCCTCGCTGGGGAGCTAGCATAAGCTTGCTGGGGCAACATAGTGTCTCTTCTTTCGATGGGCGTCAATTCAATGCAGCAGCTAGCATATATCTGCCCGGTCTTTCTCACCGACATCATTTGGTGCTGCAGGGAGCCTGGCAAGAGCGTGACACGCTCGGGCAGCTTAGTTTTGGGAATCGATTAGCCTATAGCAGGGGTTATACGGGGCGCAATTTTAGTCGGATGTGGAAAACAGGAGTCAATTATCATTTTCCGATCTGGTTACCCGATTTTGGAATTGCCAGTATCGCTTATGTAAACCGGATAAGAGCCAATTTGTTTTACGACTATACCCTGGTTTACTCACGTAATAAACGGCAAACAGCCATGCAACGAAGCACGGGTGCCGAAGTATTCTTCGACACGAAGTGGTGGAACCAGCACCCTGTTAGTTTTGGTTTTCGAGTTAATTACTTGATTGACCGCGATCAATTTGATGGATATCGGGGGTGGTTTGCCGAGTTTATTATGCCCGTTACGCTTTTTTGATAAATGCAATTAAAGCAGCGCTTGCAAACTTTCTTCGATCAGTCGGATTTTGGTAAGTGCATCGGCCTTTTTTTTCTTTTCGTTCTCAATGATCGTGGGGTTGGCATTTTGCACAAATTTTTCGTTGCTCAACTTCTTATCTACGCTCGCTAAAAAACCTTTTAGGTAGTCGAGGTCCTTTAGTAATTTTTCTTTTTGTGAGCTGGTATCTAGCAAGGCTGTAGTCTCTATAAAGATCTTTTGTTTTCCTACGACCACGGTGATGCTATTTGCCACTGATTCGATCGTTGTAGCACTGTGCACCGACGTGGCATTGATCTGCTTGCTGAGTAGTGGCGTTATAGAGTCTATCAATGAGGGCGTTTCAGATTCAATATGCAGTTTAACGGGTTCTTTAGGTTTAAGTTGGTTTTTATTACGCGCATCTCGTACAGCAGAAATCATTTGTTTAAGCAATTCGCCAGCCGAGAGTAATTCGGCGTTAAAGGGCGTAGGGGTGGTAAGAGGGCGTACGGTCAGGTCCTCTTCTCTGGGCTGGAGCTGATGAAAAACTTCTTCTGTAATAAAAGGCATAAAGGGATGTAACAATTGCATCAACTCCTCGAAGAAGGTAAGGGTCTTTTTATAGGTAACCGAGGCAATTGGTTGCTCAAAGCCAGGTTTGACCCACTCTAAGTACCAGCTGCAAAAATCATCCCAAATAAGCGAATAGATAGTTTTGAGCGCCTCGCTCAACTTGTATTCTCCATAAAGCTCCTCTAGCGTGATTCGTGCCTGTTGTAAACGACTCTCGAACCAGTCTATGGCAAAGCTGGGAGTTGATAGTGTCGACTCGTTAGATTGTCGTTGTTCCCAGCTGCGAACCAGTTTAAGGGCGTTCCAGATCTTGTTGTTAAAGTGAAGTCCCTGTTCATTGGTGCTTTCATCCCATAGTAGGTCATTGCCCGCAGGAGAAGCGATCATTATGCCGAACCGTACTGCATCGGCTCCGTATTGGTCGAGTAGTGCCAGCAAGTCAGGGGAGTTGCCTAAGCTCTTACTCATTTTTCTACCTTGCTTGTCGCGTACGATCCCTGTAAAGTAGACTTGTCGAAAAGGGATCTGTTGTTGAAACTCACAACCGGCCATAATCATTCGGGCTACCCAAAAAAAGATGATCTCCGGAGCGGTCACCAGCGTATTGGTAGGGTAATAATAGGCTACTTCTTTATTGCCGGGCTGGCTGTAGCCTTTAAATACCTCAAATGGCCAAAGCCAAGAGGAGAACCAAGTATCGAGACAATCCTCGTCTTGGTGCAGCGTAGTGGGGGTAGAGCCGTATAGCTTTTTGTATTCCTCTTGTGCTTCTTGAAGGTCGGCGGCCACGACAACTTTTCCCTGATCATCATACCAAGCAGGAATGCGATGTCCCCACCATAGTTGCCGCGAGATGCACCAGTCCTTTATATTCTCCATCCAATGACGATAGAGATTCTTGAATTTGGCAGGGTAGAACTTGATGTCCTCATTCGCCACTGCATCTAGGGCCGGACCACTGATCTTTTTCATGTCGACCCACCACTGCAGCGATAAACGAGGCTCTACGACCACATCGGTGCGCTCGCTGTAGCCGACCTCACTGCTATAGGTTTCTGTTTTTTCGAGATACCCTTTTTCTTCGAGTTCTTTGGCAATGAGTTTACGAACCTCGAATCGGTCCTTACCAATGTAAAGGCCTGCCTCGTTGCTCATTGTTCCATCATCATTAAAGACATCGATAATTTCCAGCCCATGTTTTTGTCCCAGCTGATAGTCGTTGCTATCGTGCGCCGGAGTCACCTTTAGGGCGCCGGTTCCAAAATCCATACTCACGTACTCGTCGGCAATAATGGGAACGCGTCGGTTTATCAGTGGTACAAAGGCGTAGCGTCCTTGTAGCGAGGTATAGCGCGGATCTTCGGGATGAACACAGATGGCTGTATCTCCCATGATTGTCTCGGGTCTTACAGTGGCCACCACAATGTATTGTTCTGTATCTCCCTCTAACTTGTAGCGCAAGTGGTAGAGAGTTTGTTGTGTTTGTTTGCGAATGACCTCTTCGTCGCTAAGGGCAGTTTTGGCACGCGGATCCCAGTTGATCATCCGCTTACCTCTGTAGATATATCCTTTTTTATAAAGTTCAATAAAGACATTGATGACCGCCTTGTAATAGACAGGGTCCATGGTAAAATGGGTGCGCTCCCAATCGAGGCTGCACCCCATTTTCTTTAGTTGTTCCAGAATAATACCGCCATATTTATTCTTCCACTCCCACGCATAAGACAAAAACTCATCTCTACTTAGCGAAGACTTTGCAATTCCTTTTTCTCTAAGCAGCTGCACTACTTTGGCCTCCGTGGCGATCGAGGCATGGTCTGTGCCGGGTACCCAACAGGCATTCTTACCCTGCATACGGGCGCGGCGTACCAAAATGTCTTGTATAGTGTTGTTAAGGCAATGGCCCATGTGCAGCACCCCTGTAACGTTGGGTGGGGGAATAACAACGGTAAAAGGCTCGCGATGGTCAGGTTCTGAATGAAAATAGCCCTTGTTGGTCCAATGTTGGTACCATTTGTTTTCTGCCAGGCCGTGTTCAAAGTTTTTACTCAACTCCATGGGGCACAAAAATACCTGCTTTTGCCCTTATGACAATCAGCCTGTGCAGGCCTCGAGAGTTGCGTTGATACCCCTATCTATGATAGCATCGCACATGGGTTTCAGAATATCGAATTCGCCATTTTTTACAGCGTATTTTCCTTTGTAGTGTATGAGGTATGCGCACTGTTCGGCTTGCTCGTGCGTATGTCCACATACTTCTACCAACGTGGTGATAACCCAGTCAAAGGTGTTCACATCGTCGTTCCATACGATCAATTGCCCAGGGGCACCCGTATCGGTCTCTATTACGGTATCCTCAAGTGGTCGGTTGAGAACATTCTCTTGGTAGGCATTCATGGTAGCAAAGGTAGTTTCATGGTTATTTTGTAAAAAGCTTTGTTCAAATGCGAGTCGCGCCTTATCTTTGCCCTCCGCAAAAAGGGAGCTTAGCTCAGCTGGTTTAGAGCATCTGCCTTACAAGCAGAGGGTCGGCGGTTCGATCCCGTCAGCTCCCACTGAAAATCAAAGGGTTACAAACTGTAACCCTTTTTCTTTTTTAGGCTAAAAACCGGATTATCTGTTATACCAGATTAGGGTGTACCCGTAGTTATCAACCAGACGCATAATCTCGTTGTAAAGGGTAAAGGCCACAGACTTTTTCTCTACCCCATATATCCATTTTTGAAAGGAGGCGGGTTGACCTGTTGCACTGTCAGCGCTCAGTGATCTCCATTTGAGATTGACGAGAATATTTCCGTTATCGGTTACAGTGCTTTCAATAAAGTACTCGCAATTCATTTTTTTGATGGCGATCGGAAGTGTGTTTAGTTGCAGCAAGGTGGGGTCCGTC
Organism: Chitinophagaceae bacterium; assembly: GCA_947458335.1. Taxonomy (GTDB): domain Bacteria; phylum Bacteroidota; class Bacteroidia; order Chitinophagales; family Chitinophagaceae; genus JJ008. The sequence goes on from CANGYW010000026.1 coordinate 12,927, forward strand.
CTATCTAGTCGCACTCCTTGACTTTCTATAAATCGACTCCAGCTTCCAAATGCCGCTACGCCAGGCTGGCGAGTTTCAATTATGATGGTGCCACAGCCGGGGTAGGGGTCTTGTTTTCCTTGAGCGGGCAACGAGGTAGGGGCAAGCTGGAGTACACACCCCAATAACAGGAAGGCAAGGTAGTTTCGCACAATAAAAAGTTTAGTGGATGTTAAGAGAGTCGTTGTGGAACGTACTGGACTCGAACCAGTGACCCCTACTCTGTCAAAGTAGTGCTCTAAACCAACTGAGCTAACGTTCCGGGAGAGCGAATGTAGTTAAAATTCTAAATTCTCCAGTCCACAACCGAATTGATCCATTCTTTTCGGTAAGGTGTTTGAACCCGTATGTAGTTGTCGGTGTAGCCCTCCATCATTCCCTCATGATCTGCTTTTTCGAATAAGACGGGTCGAAGGGTTTCGTAAAATTGTGATGAAAATTGTTTTGATTTAACGAAAGAGAGGTTACGAAGTTTTTTGTTTCTTTCTTGACGAACAGAAATAGGTACTTTTTCTTGCAGGGTTAGGGCTTGTGTATTTTCACGTTCCGAGTAGGTAAATACGTGCAGGTAGGTAATGGGTAAGCTTTCGAGAAAAGAGTACGTATCGGCAAAATCTTCTTCCGTCTCTCCAGGAAATCCTACGATCACATCCACTCCAATGGCTGCATGGGGCATACACTGCTTGATCCAGGCAACGCGCTCGCTATAAAGCGATCTTCGGTATCTTCTTCTCATAAGTCCCAGTATCCGGTCGCTTCCACTTTGTAGAGGAATATGAAAATGCGGCATAAAGCGTTCGCTCTTTGAAACGAACGAGATAATCTCTTTGGTAAGCAGATTGGGTTCTATCGAAGAGATACGAAAGCGCTCGATTCCAGCGATGCTATCGAGTGTTTGAATCAGTTGAAAAAAGTCCTCTCCGGGTTGCCCAAAATCACCCAGATTTACACCGGTCAATACAATCTCCTTAGTATTGGCAGCGGCAAGCTCGCGTACATTGGCCGCTACATTGGCAATACTGTCGCTACGGCTTTTGCCTCTCGCTAAGGGAATCGTACAGAAGGAACAGTTATAGTCGCATCCGTCTTGCACTTTTAAAAAACTCCTGGTGCGGTCTTGCGAAGACCAAGAAGCCGTAAAGCCATTGACCTCTTCTATATCGCAGCTGCAGATCTTTACTCCTTGCTGTTGCGTAAGATTTTTAATGTGATGGGGGAGGTTGAATTTTTCGGCAGCGCCCAGTACCAGATCGACCCCGGGAATAGAGGCAATCTCCTCTGGTTTTAGTTGCGCGTAGCACCCGGTAATGACCACGTAGCTTTCGGGGGCTCTTCGTTGGATTCTTCTGACTAGCTGACGACATTCCTTATCGGCGTTATCGGTAACCGAGCAGGTGTTGATGACATACACGTCAGCGTCCTCATCGAACTCTTTTTTTTCGAAACCTTCTTTTTCGAGTAAACGCCCGAGGGAGGAGGTCTCCGAGTAATTCAATTTGCACCCCAGGGTGTGAAAGGCTACAGAGCGAACAGCAGACATGGGCACAAAGGTAAAACATCCCGTTTAGATGGCAGCTATACTGTACCTTAGCAGTGTTTCGCCTATGAAAAGAACCCTCTTCTTTCTGTATAATATGTACGCGCTAATCACCTTTATTGCGCTGATGTTATTGCTATTCCCCTTTTTTCTGCTGGTGTCGTTGGCCGGCCCTGTTACGGGCGGCAATGGGGCCATTCGTATTTGTATGTGGTGGGCAGATGCCTGGATGGCCCTGATTGGCATTCGACATCGTACTAGCTTTGAGGTACCACACGATCCTGCGCGCCCCTATATTTTTGTGGCCAATCACATTTCGTATATCGACGCGGTTATTCTTGTAAAGTCGATCAGACAATATTTTAGACCACTGGCAAGGGCCGAGAGTGCATCTCTTCCCATCTTTGGGTTTATTTATCGAAATGCCTGTGTTACGGTAGATCGCAGCGATCCTGAAAGTAGGGCAGCAAGTGTAAACAGGTTAAAGAGCTTGTTGAGAAAAAAAATTTCGGTCTTTGTATTTCCGGAGGGAACCTTTAATATGGGCGATCAGCCATTAAAATCATTTTACGATGGAGCTTTTAGGGTGGCCCTCGAAACAGGTACGCCTATTAAACCCATACTTTTTTTGGATGGCTACGATCGCATGCACTACAGCCGCTTGGCATCATTAACACCTGGTCGCAGCCGTTCGGTATATCTAGAAGAGATAGCTGTTGAGGGTTATGGGGTAGATGAGGTGGCCCGTCTCCGGGATCACGTATATGCCATTATGCATCAGAAATTGGTTGCCTACGAGGCTGTCTGGGCGCAATCATCTTTAGACAGCTGATTTCTTATTACATTAGTGGGTTGATGGCAGCAAGCGTTATTCATAGCAAACAATTTGCAGTGGTCATTGTGCCGGCTGCCCTTCCTCAGAACTATACATGGGCTGTTCCAGCTGCGTATCAAGGACAATTGAAACCCGGTCATCGGGTACTAGTCAACCTGGGAAAAAGCAAAAAATATGTAGGCATTGTCAAATCGATCGGTGTTGAAGCACCTGAGGGAAAACATCTAAAAGAGATCGTTAGCCTGTTGGATGATGTACCACTAGTGAGTACCATCACCTTGCGCTTGTGGGAGTGGTTGGCTGGATACTATTTGTGTACTGAAGGAGAGGTGATGGCAGCTGCATTGCCGGCTCCATTTCGTACTGCTGAAAGTGATTCGGGAGCTGCTTTTCAACCCAAGCTAGAGCGATTCGTTACACTTGAGGCGTCTTATGCTGCGGAAGAGAAGCTAGCACAATTATTAAATACCTGGAAGGGGGCACCCCGGCAGCTGGCAGTCTTGTTGGCGTTTGTGGAGCTTCAACAGCGTAGTACAACCGTATCCTTATCGGCTCTTTTAACGTGCAGCGGGGCCACTATTGCTCAGGTGAACGCACTTGTCGAAAAGGAAATTTTTGTTTTATACAAAAAGCAGGTGGATCGTATCGAGCAATCACCCGCAATTCACTCTATTGATTTTACGTTGACCCTGGCTCAAGATAAAGCCTTCAGCCAAATTAAAGCCAGCTGGGAACATCAACTGGTCTGTTTGTTACATGGGGTTACCGCCAGTGGAAAAACACAGGTGTATATTCGGTTGATCAGCGAGGCGTTGCAACGGGGAGAGCAGGTACTATACATGTTACCAGAAATTGCCTTGACTGCACAGATTGTACGGCGGTTGCAGCATTGCTTTGGAGGACAAGTAGGTGTTTATCATTCTAAGTTTTCGCAACAAGAAAGAGTGGAAATCTGGCAAAAAGTAGCTAGCGGGCAGCTGACTGTTTTATTAGGCGCGCGCTCTGCCGTTTTTTTACCATTCAAAAAATTAGGATTGATTATTTGCGATGAAGAGCACGATCCTTCTTTCAAGCAACAAGAGCCATCTCCGCGCTACCATGGAAGAGATGCGGCTATTTATTTAAGTACGCTGGTCAATGCGAAGGTGCTCTTGGGTAGTGCCACTCCTTCGGTCGAATCTTATCACCAGGCGCTTACCGCTAAGTATGGATTGGTTACTCTTATGCAGCGCTATGCTGATGTAGCAATACCACCACTACGTATTATTGATACGCGTGCGGTGCCTGTAAAGAAAAGAGTAGGAGGGTTTCTTACACCAGCCCTAGTGCAGTCGATGGAAAGAGTACTGAATGAGGGAAGACAGATTATTCTATTTCAGAATCGAAGGGGATATGTGCCTTATCAGATCTGCGCCACCTGTGGGTCTATTCCCACCTGTCGACATTGCGATGTATCGCTTACCCTGCATAAAAAAAAGCAGCAACTGCTTTGCCATTATTGTGGATCCGGTTATCCGATTAGTTCCACATGCAGTGACTGTGGCGCCAACAGTTTTACTCAGCGAAATTTCGGTACCGAGCTTATCGAAGAAGAGTTGCAGCAATTATTTCCACAGGCCAGTGTTGCCCGCATGGATGTTGATGCTATTCGTGGCAAACAAGCACATGAGCAATTGATCCGTAGGTTCGAACAAGGACAGATCGATATTTTAGTGGGTACGCAAATGGTGGTAAAAGGGTTGGATGTTGATCGCGTAGACCTGGTAGGCATCTTGGACGCCGATGGCCTATTGCATTTTACTGATTTTAGGGTGCACGAAAGGGCTTTTCAGCTAATGGAACAGGTAAGTGGAAGGGCAGGTCGAAAAAAACAGAGCGGAGAGGTTATTGTGCAAACTTCTCAGCCGGCCCATCCTGTGCTTGGCTTTGTGACTGCACATGATTACCGTGGATTTTTTGACGAAGAGCTTAGTAAGCGAGAAGAATTTTTTTATCCGCCCTTCAGTCGCTTGATAGTGGTAAGCTTTCGACACAGCACTCAGCCAGTAAGTATTGAGGCCGCCCGTAGCTTTACCGCTTTTTTATCGCAGCGATACGGTAGTTACTTGGTAGGACCGGCCCCTGCCGTAATACCGCGCGTTCGAAACCAGTATAGAACTGAATTATTAATAAAGTTGCCTAGGCGCGCTTCGTTGCTCTCGCAGTGTAAAAAAGATATCATGGACCACATTGCACGCTTAAACGGGCAACGAAATTTTAGAAACGTGCAAGTGGTAGTAGAAGTAGATATTATTTAAAGAAGATGGATTCATTAACACATATTGCCTTAGGAGCTGGTGTAGGAGCGCTATTGGGAGGGCGATCATTGGGTAGAAAGGCACTGGTGTGGGGAGCAGTCGCACAGTCGCTGCCTGATGTTGATTTTTTGGCTGGTCTATGGTGCGATCCAGCCGAAGACTTATTGGCGCATCGCGGGTTCACACACTCTTTCTTATGTATATTTCTGATAGCTCCTTTATTGGCTTTGGGCACTTCTCGGCTGTACGCCTCGGCAGCCTATTCGTATAAAAAGTGGGGGGTCTTTTTTTTCGTGCAAATGCTGATTCATTTATTGCTCGACTCTCTAAACGTGTATGGTACCGGTTGGTGGGAGCCCTTTAGTCACAGCCGGATTTCGGGCAATCTCTTGTTTGTGGCCGATCCTTTATTTACGATCCCATTGTTGATAGCAGCTGTCTACCTTTTTTTTAATGCACCTAAAAAAGCAAAGCTTTCTTTTCGTCCAGTTGTAATAGCTTTTACGATATGCTCGTTATACTTGCTTGCTGCTTTGCTAAGTAAGCGATCGGTAGAAAGAGAACTGATGGATACTTGTAAAAAAAGGGGAATAGCATTTTCGCAGTTCTTTACAACCCCTGCACCCTTTACTTCTTTTTTTTGGTATTGTGTAGTGGCGGCCGATCGAGGGTTTTACGTAGGATATCGCTCTGTATTTGATCAATCAGGCGAATTTTCTCTTTCTTATTTTCCGCAGCAAGATTCATTGCTGATTCCGGTCCATGACCGCGAGGATGTACAGCATTTGCGTAGGTTTTCTAAAGGGTATTATTTGATTAGGCATCAGGGGGATAGTCTAGTCTTTAGTGATCTTCGCTTTGGTCAGCAGATGGGTTGGGCGCATTCGCAGGCTCCCTTCTCTTTTTACTATTTTTTACAGCATCCAGGGCAAAATGATTTTTTGGTACAGCGCGGACGAATAGCAGGGTGGAGTCGGTCGTATTTTATTGATTACACCCGACATGTATTTGGCCTGCGACAATAATAATCTATGCGATCGTTTCGTAATCATATTGTTATGTTTTTATGGCTGCAAGCGCTCTTGTTTTCTGCCGCTACTCTTTCTTTTGCTACTCGAATACCCCGGTACTCTTTTGCTTGCCAGCTCGATTCAGTCAGCTTTTCTTTATCAAGCAACTCTCTACAGTTGTTTTATCCTGCTATGACCAGCGAGTTGGCAGCACAGTCTGCCCTCTCTCCGCTTTGGAAATTGCCATCGGCTGGAGCGACCGCATTTCGGTCCGAGCTGGTTCGCGTTATTGATAGCCTACATAGGCTTCAATTAATTGGAGAGCCTTATCATGTTGCTGTGCTAAAAAGACTGGTTCAGCTTCCAACCGTCCAGGGATCTGCCAGGTCAGACACTACGCTTTTGGCCACGCACTACTTCTTAGATGCTTTGCTGGCAACTGCTTTCGATCTATTTCGAGGATATAAAGTGGCTTCCCATGTAGGGTACGATAAGATCAGTATTTCATATCAACGAAGAGATGATAGTATAATAAAGGCAGGTGTTCTATCTATTCAATCCAAGGAGCAACTACACCGCTGGCTTTTTTCGCTAGAGCCTTTGCAGCGCGAGTACGTGTTGTTGAAGAAGGCCTTGCTTGAAAACCAGCCACTAGTAGCTGCTGAAATCCGCTCGTCGAAGGGCGACACCTTGTATAAGATTCGTCATTCTTTACACCTTTATCGTTGGCTGTTTCATTTTAAGTTAGATCGATTTTTTCTTGTAAATATTGCGGCCGCTGGTGCCCAGTACGTAGAAAAGGGTCAGTTGTTGATTGCGATGCGCGCCATAGTGGGAAAGAAGACTACTCCTACCCCCCGTTTTGCCAGTTATTGCCGTCAATTGATCTTATATCCTTATTGGTATGTGCCCAGCAGTATTGCCATTGGGGAGCATCTATCTAAAATTAAACGCGATCCACGATGGTTAGATCAGCGAAATATGCAGGTAATCGATGCAAAGGGTTTCGTTGTAGATCATCACCGCCTCAATTGGCGTCAATTTAACGCCGCTTATTTTCCTTATACGATTCGGCAATCTACCGGTTGCGATAATGCGCTGGGTGTTTTAAAGTTTGATATTGAGACACCCTATGGCGTATACTTGCATGACACTAACCACAAAGCTGCCTTCTTACAGTCTTCTCGTTTTTTGAGTCATGGTTGTATTCGTCTAGAAGAGCCACTGTTGTTAGGCAATCAGCTTTTAAACGGCGGTCTTGATACCACTTACCTGCAGTCCTGTTTTGCCGACAAGAAGCCTATTTTTCGTTCCCTGCCAGAACCATTGGCGGTTTTTTGTCTTTACTTACCAGCCGAGGTTGATAAGCAGGGCCGAATACTCCTCTACCGAGACGTATACGGGTGGTTGAAAAAGTAAGTGCTTTCTCTTTGTGGAGGCTTTTGCTAGCGAAGGCTAAAAAAGCTTAGCTGTTTTTTGTGCTAAGAGGATTTCTTGTAATTTCATTGCCACAAAATCATGCCCTGATGAAATCTTTTTTCATTCGTTTTACCGCCTTACTGTCTTTTTTGCTTCTCACTGTATTTTCGGATGCCCAACAGCCTCGCGATTATCAGGTGCAGTTGCGATCCGGTAGTATTGTTCCCGAGCTTAATACAAACAAAGTCAGATTAACTGATCCCTTGTTTAGAACGACTCAATTTGGCCCTTTCTGGTATGCCGTTCTACAATTTAATGATATACCAACCTCTACACTTCGTCAGCAGCTTTTGCAATCAGGTATCACGTTGTTGGATTATTTTCCCAACTATGCATATGCTGCCAAAATCAGTACTGGTTTTGACATCGCTACATTTGCAACCTATTCTGTTCGTTCGGTTTTTGCTTTTCAAGACTTACAAAAGACTATCCCAGATTTATTGTATGGTAAAGTGCCGACTCATGCTGCAATCGAGCCTGGCATGGCTGATGTTACTATCATAACATTTGAGACGATCTCTCGCGGGCAATTGGAGCCCTCATTGGTTGCTCTCGGCGCTCAGCTAATTAGAGAGGATGCGCCTTACAGAAGTTTTGTAGTCCGTATTCCAGTTAATCGACTAAAATCATTGGTGCGTCTTCCGATTGTGCAGTGGGTTGAATTTATTGATGAGCCCAATCAAAATGAAAATCTACCGGGCCGTTCTCTCCATAGAGTGAGTCCCATTAGCGATGGCCCCCGCAACCTAAAAGGGGAGGGGATTAATGTGGGTATCTGGGATGGAGGGGCCATTGGCCAGCACCTCGATTTTTTACCGGTAGGCCGCGTTACCCAGGTCGAGAATGTGGCCTTTAGCGATCATTCGACCCATTGTTCCGGCACCATTTTAGGAAAGGGTATTGCCAATCCCATTGCAAGGGGAATGGCTCCTAATGCAAAATTGTATTCTTATGATTTTAATGGGAGTGTTTCGGCAGAGGTGGCCGCTGCCATAGCCGCATACAATATTATAGTGAGTAGTCATTCTTATGGGGCCTC
>CANGYW010000027.1 GCA_947458335.1 Chitinophagaceae bacterium
CTCCACCAGCGCAGTAAGGACCATATGAACCGGTGCTAACTACAGGAAGCGCATTAACGGTAATAGAAGTAGCATCTGAAGCAGTGCAGCCATTCTCATCCGTGTACGTGTATGTTACAGCGTATACTCCAGCCAACGCAGGATTGAAGGAACTACCGCTCACTCCATCACCAGACCAGCTACCCCCTGCAGGTGTACCACTCAAACTTACCACAGATCCACCAGCACAGTAAGGACCATACGAACCGGTGCTAACTACAGGAAGCGCATTAACCGTTACAGGATACGTACAAACTAAATTTGCTAAAAGCGGATTTACATAATCGAGAGTTAGGGAAAGATCGAACGAGAGAGCTCCTGCATTTACTTCGACAGATTGAAGGCCATTGGCGGATTGCAAGGAAGCCCCATTATTCACAGACCAACTATAACTCACATCAGAAGCAGAGGCAAGGGAGGCCGTGTATGTTAGGCCTGTTGTTTGTGCACAAACAGGCTGTGTAAGAACAGTGGGGCAATCTTGTGCAGAAGAAACAATCACGGAAACCTGCGCAGAGTCTACACAAAAAGGAGCGGTTTGCTTGGATGCAATTACTTTAAAGACATAAGTTCCTGCCACAGCCGCTGTAAATGTAGCCGTACGAGAGCTGCTCGAAGAAAGAGCGCCTCCCTGCAAGCCTCCGGCACTCACTACGGACCAACTGTAACTAAAACTATCATTAGCTGGAAGCCCACTTAAAAGTGCGGAAGCACTTAGTAAACTTTCGCTGGTTGTATTTAATGAAATGGAGCTAGGGTTAGCCGCTGCAGCAACAGAAGCATTATTAACTCTAACCACAGCACCAGGAGCGGTAGCAGAGTTAAGATAACAGACGCCAGAAATGCCGTTGCGCAGCACTTGTAACTGTAACAAATAAGTGCCACCCGGTGTAAAATTAGGAGAGGCTGGAACTACCGACCCAGAAATGGCACCCACACTCGCAGTACCCGATATAGTGCCGGAGAGCTGCGCATCGGCCGACAGATTTTGATTAGTGAGGATCCATTGATAAGAAACAGGGCCATTCTGTGCCGCATCCAGCGTTGCTGTATAATTGACTGGATAAACACCTGGACAAATCAGGGTGGGACCTGTAATAGAGCAGGTGGGCGCAGGAGTTACTGCATCGGCGGCCAACTGGCAGTCCATATTTCCATTACAAACAAAAGTATTATCGCTAACCTTTTGAACATTCTCAATAAACATGTGATAAGGTGACCCAGGAATTGAAGAAGCAGAATTGCCTTGACCCCAATCCTTTAAAGAAGCAATATGTCCGCCCCAGGCCAGCACCACCTTTCTAGCGTTATTAGCTTTTGTAAATACCACTTCGATACTGGCAGTCACATCCTGCCGCGACATATTGACGCCTCCTCTGTAGGATATACTATTTAGCGTACCATTCCAAAGGGCCATGTTTCCCTTGTCACGTACTACGGCAGACAAGGTAGAAACTGGATCGGTAGTCTCTGGATTAAAAGAAGTCGCAGTTTTAAGCGTAGCAAAACTCGAAGAAGCAGTAGTATTAAAAGCCGTACTTCCGGAAAAAACCGGTGCTGGTATGGCAATGGTAGTAACGGTCAAACCAGCCACGGACTCGAGACTAGTGCCGCGCAACGGACTCACAAATTCTGGCAGCTCACTACTATTAATCTGTAAATTTTGAAAGCCAGTAATATAATCGAGCGCATACTTACCACTCTTTTTAACATCAAAAGAAATTAATATACGATAGCGGGTGTTCGGCTGCAGATTATCAATCTCAATACGATATGGAACAGAATTACCCTCAGCAAAATGAGACTTAGAGGAATTGCTGTTACCTCGCGCAAATTCAATAGGACTTTTTCTCGGCAGCCCTACCCCACCGTTTTGACCTTGTTCAAAATCGCAGGTCTGTGCTAGAGATACAGAACTGAAGAGAGAAGCGGCTACCCAAAAAAAGATCTTTAGATAGCCAAACTGCTGAAGTAACATTTTTTTCATATAAAAAGGTTTTTGTGAACAGTGAAAATAAACTGGCAACATAGGCCAACGTAAGAAGCGCGAGCAACTATTTAGTAATGTTTTACAGACTACCCCTAACAAAAAACAACACCCTACTGATAACAATAAGAAAATTCTTTATTCCTATGCATAGAAAGGTAACTCCCCAAACGAAAGTAACTCGGTGGTAAGTGAACGCATAGCTTGATAACATGAAGCCCCGACTGGAAGATGTAACGGCCGTCGAAGTGCAAAGACGAAAAAACAAAACGAACCCGAAAATGGTTGCCCAAGAGGCCCAGTATACCCATTAATCAAAAAATCATTCCTGCCCGGCTTACCCCTTTGGTCACCAGCCTGTATCTCTAAAATAGGCGGAATATCCCAGCAAATCCAATGGGTTCTGGGAGCAATAGGGGCATTCCGATGCTCAAGAAGTATCATCAACGATCGTGCCGTCTCTGGCAAACCATCTATACGCAAGGGAGGATTGGTGTTTGATGCAGCATAAGAATACTCCGAGGGCAACACCCCCCCTCTCGGAAAGGCACAGCTACTTAGTCGCAGAGGCAATACCCTTTCTGAGTGGCACACACAAGCCTGAGATAACGAAGCAGAAACGAGCGGCAACGACAATTGTCGATGTGCCACTTTTAAAAAAAGTCCTGGTAAAATCATACCGAAAATCTAATAGACGGTGACAGCTAGCACAATGACTGCAATCGGGAAATAAGTGACCACAGTCAATGGAAGCTGCTAACGCAGCGAGTATCATTGTATAAGACAAACCAGAAAAAATGAAAAAAAATAACCAGGGCTGGGAGCAGCTACTTTTCTACGACATTAGACGACTCGAAGCCTCCGAAGAAGAAATGAAACTGTTGTTGCCAGATCTAATGAACAAAACGCGTTCTTTACGACTTATGACCATCATACAGAAGTATATTATATTTATTGACGAAAGCATTAACAAGCTTAATACGCTTATTAAAGAGGGCGGCATTGGTGTTTTGCTACATATTAATAGCACGGTAACGACACTGTGGCGAGATACGAAAGAAAAATTACATTACTGCAACAGCGAGTTTGAAACAGACCACTGTATTGTAACATCGCTACTTCAAATGACAGCCATAAAAATATACCAGTGCCAGCAAGCTGCACTACTAAGTGAAAAGCTAGGACATACAGCTATAAAAAATGTACTTCAAAATATGGCAGAAAATGAGCAGCGAATTTTAAAATGGCTTACAGAGTTGCAAGAAAAAGAAAAAATCGAGCAAGAAGAGAGCTCGTCTGGTTACACCCTGCTGCGACAAGCTTACTGGATTTTATAAAAAAGGGGAAGTACAACCCCAACCTCTCCAAAAGCATGTGGCGACGCTTGCTGAAATTCGCGCTGTTGCAAATACTGTACGAAATGAACGTGCGTTTTCTTTACTCTGAGCTGAAGCCCAAACTCAAGCCCAGCCATTTGCTCGCTCATAACTCGTTGCTCATCGGAGCGGCGATATTTCGGCCATTGTAACAAATGATTTTTAAATATCCGTGTAAACGTAGGCGTGGCAAATACCGCTAACGAAATCTTTGCAGAAGGAATCTTTCCATTTGAATAAAAAGCAAACGATCCCAAAGACATTTCCGTTGAACCTAGTATAAACGTCAGACCCCACCTAACGCGCTGAAATAAGGTACCAACCTCAATGGATTGAGCGCCCAGCAAAGTAGCCTTTGAGCTGGTTAGCAAAGGCTGTCCGAGTAAAAATTTAAACTGCGCAAAAAAACCATTTTCTACAATATGATCCCACCCCAGTGGTATTTCATCACCAATAGCACGATGCAGAAACTGCTGAGCTTGTCGAGCTCCAGAGCGCCTTCCGGAGTATCCACAAGTAGAAGAAAAACTCATGCGCGTTTTTGAAGAGAGAGGTCGATGTTGTATTTGATAGCTTGTAAATAACAACCCGGCATAAGGATAATCAAAGAAACGAAGTGCGGTATCTTGCAAGTTATCGGGGGTATATAGCTGCTGGGTAACGGAGATCTGGTGATGCGTAAATTTTGCGGGGGCCTTGTAAAAAAGCAGTGCGACCTGATGCCCCCCTGTGTAATAACGGTCGGTACCGTGCCCCCTGTAGTTTAAAAAATCATTTTGAGCGGTAAGTCCCAAAAAAACATCAACCTGCGCCCATACTGACACAACACTATAAAGAAGAAATATAAAAAACACATAGCGCATACCCGACCCTCATTTAACTTCATCTGTACTATTTAGCTCCTGCAATGTCTTTGGACGAAGAAGTAAGTGCGGGCTGTCTGACCAGTTCTCGAATAGCATGTGGAAGTAATTCAAGTATATCACTCATTTCTCCTGCTGAAACATACTCGTATAAGGCCGAAAAGACCCCCTGCACAGCCCGTAGTGCCTGCTTATCATTGCCAAAATCGTATCCAGAGAGCTTTCCATCTGCCTGTCGAATAGCCTCGACAAATTCGTCGAGGTGTCTAATGCGTTGCTGCGACGTACGATACGTCCACCCATCCACATAAATCCCCTTGAGAGCCATGGGCAACTGCGCCATTAACTGAAAAGACTCTTCGTAGCTTAAGCGATCGCGAAGAGCATGAAGTACGGCCCGCACGATACGACCCGCCTTATCACGCGGCACCTCTAAGTCTAGCGCAACAAATCGAATAAACTCATTTCCCTTTAGCGCATACTTTTCAAAATCAATAACCATGGTAATTAGTGTATTATGTTGAAATGAAATTGCTACAAAAGAAATCTGCTATCAATGACTAGGATCACGAAAATTGTGAGGGTCATCATTTAAATGATAACTACCAACGTCGTTATTTGTGTTTGTTAAAAATTTATCAGCATACACAGAAAAAGATTTTTATGAAAAAAATTGTACTTGCCCTATTACCCTTTTTTGTTTTGGTCCAGACACAAGCGCAGGACCTAGCAGAGAAAAAGAACATCCCGGCCAAAAACTACTTATCGTTGCAGTTGGGGCCCTCGCTTCCCACCGGAGATTTTGCGAGAAAAGACATCAACAGCGATGAAGCAGGATTTGCCAAGACCGGCCTGACGGTCGACCTAAACTACCTTTATAGCTTTAACGAAAATATCGGGCTCACGGCCAGTGCTTTCTTTAACATCAATAGCTTAGCTATTAAAAAAATTAGAGAGCTCACGGGCGTAAGTACGCTCAAAACAGACCATTGGCAATCCATTGGGCTGGTCGTTGGCCCGGCATTTTCGTATGCGTTTAGCGATAAGGTACGTGGCGATATAAAAATTATGGGAGGCATCACTTCGGCAAATTCACCCGATATCCGAACTAACGGATTTTTACTAGCCGACGAGGATTGGGTAACAGCTGCCTTATTTCAGACCGGCTGTGGCATTCGGGTAGACCTGGGCAAGCAAGCATTCTTTGCCAGCAACCTAGACTTTAGATACATTAACCCCCGCTTTGAAATAACGCTTAGCAGCGGAGGCCAAGAAGTGAGAAGACAACAGATGTCGACTCTTAATCTCACCTGCGGGGTGGGGGTACGATTCTGATGCAATAAATGAGAGGCTAATGAAAAGTAGCTGACTCAATGAATTTGAACGACGACTACCAGTTGAATCCTAGCTAGCCGGATTAGCAAAATTGAATGTACTTTTGTCGGAAATAATCTTCCGCCATGTTCGATGCACTAATCCCGCTTTTATCGCTGATCGCCCTTGAGGTCATCTTAGGAATAGATAACATTATCTTTATTTCAATACTAGCCGACAAGCTTCCGGAAGCGCAACGTAACAAGTTACGCTACTGGGGGCTTTCGCTGGCTATGATCATGCGACTGGTCTTATTGGCCTTTATTGCTTGGATTCTAAAACTCGACAAAGAGCTGTTTCGGTTTCAAGATATCTCATTTAGCGGCAAAGCCATCATACTGATGGTAGGCGGCCTTTTTCTTATCTACAAAAGCACCCGAGAAATCTACCACAAAACAGAGGTGGTCAATGATTCTCGTCATACCCAAAAAGCAGTTGGTGGATTTTCGAGATTACTGGGAGAGGTAATCTTGCTCGACCTAGTCTTCTCGATTGATTCAATTATAACTGCCGTTGGAATGGTCCAGGAACTCTGGGTCATGTATACTGCCGTGATCGTTACAGTACTCATTATGCTTGTCGCATCGGCCCCTATCAGCGCCTTTATTCAAAAGCATCCTTCTTTTAAGATTCTAGCCCTTTGCTTTCTTCTGATGATTGGCGTGGCATTGCTGGCAGACGGATTGGGCTTTCACATTCCGAAAGGATATATCTATTTCTCGATGGCCTTTGCTTTCTTGGTAGACATCATACAAATGAAGACCATCAAGCCGGCTACAGAACAATAGCAAAACTTCTTTCTAAGAGAGCTTGCCTACTTTTTTCTAAAGTAAATCCGAATGGGCACCCCTGTAAAGTCGAACTGCTCACGTAATTGATTTTCGAGATAATTACGATAAGGAGTCTTAATATCTTCGGGAAAATTACAGAAAAAGGCAAACGAGGGTGTCACTGTCGGCAACTGTGTAATAAACTTGATCTTAATTGGATGCCCCCTTACCACTGGCGGATGGTAAGCCTCTATGGCTTTTCCGATCACATCATTAAGCAAAGATGTACTCACTTTCCGTTTTCTGCTTTCATACACCTGAAGGGCCGTTTCGATCGCTTTAAAGATGCGCGTCTTTTCTAACGCAGAAATAAACAGAATCGGAACATCGCTAAAAGGAGCTAATCTCTTCTTTAACTCCTTTTCGTACGTGATAGCGGTATTAGTTTGTTTGGCAACCAGATCCCACTTGTTGACCAGCACCACAACGCCCTTACCTTTCTTAGAGGCCAAGCTGAAAATAGAGAGATCTTGCGCAGTAATTCCCTTTTCTGCATCCAGCAACAACAAACACACGTCTGCCTCATCCATAGCCTTAATAGCACGAATGACCGAATAGAATTCAAGATCCTCGTGCACTTTTGATTTGCGCCGTATGCCGGCCGTATCGATAAGGACGAACTCCTTTTGAAAAAGATTGTAGTGCGTGTGAATGGTATCTCGGGTAGTGCCCGCTACATTACTAACAATCGTGCGTTCTTGCCCGATCAACGCATTGAGTAATGATGACTTTCCAGTATTGGGCTGTCCAATAATAGCAAACTTGGGCAGGGCTGCTATCTCTTCGCTTTGCGCCAAATGATCATCGGTGATCAGTTCGGTAATGGCATCCAGCAACTCGCCGGTTCCGCTGCCACTAGCCGCCGCAATAAAAAATACAGGCTCCATACCCAGTGAGTAAAACTCGGAAGCCTCTAACATACGATCATTATTATCGACCTTATTGACAGTCAGAAATACGGGCTTGGTACTTTTTCTGAGCACCGCTGCCATGGCATCGTCTAAATCGGTGAGACCAGTAGCCGCATCGACCAAAAAAATAATAGCTTGTGCTTCTTCGACAGCGACTAACACTTGCTTAGCAATCTCTTTTTCGAACATATCTTCACTTCCATGCACAAATCCGCCGGTGTCAATAACATTAAAGACCTTCCCGTTCCAATCGGCTACTCCGTATTGACGGTCACGCGTTACTCCGCTCACATCATCGACAATGGCCTTTCGCTGCTCGAGCAATCGATTAAACAAAGTACTTTTTCCTACATTGGGTCTTCCGACAATGGCAACCGTAAATGACATGTGCTATTATTTTTAATATCCGTACTCCTTTAAATAAAGCTCGCTGTCACGCCACTTGGGCTTGACCTTTACAAAGAGTTCTAGATATACTTTTTGTCCAATAAATGATTCAATGCTCTTTCGGGCCGCGGTACCGATCTTTTTGATCATAGAGCCCGCTTCGCCTATCAAAATAACTTTTTGCGTTTCGCGCTGAACAATAATGTCGGCCGTAATTCGGCATAATTCATTCTTCTCTCGGTACTCTCTCACCGAGACCGCCGTATGGTAGGGCAACTCATCTTTGGTTAACGAATACAGTGTCTCGCGAATCAACTCACTAACAAAAAAACGCGTTTGAAGATCGCTGATATCTTCCGCACTAAAATAAGGTTCGCCCTCAGGCATATATGCCAACAAGGTATTGATCAGTTTTTTTCTGGGGATCCCTGAAAGGGCCGACAAAGTGATGACCTCGCGGGCATAGGGCATAGCCGAAAAAAAAGCTACCCCCTCTTCAATCTTCTCTTTAGGCAACAGATCGATCTTGTTAAACAAGACAATAGCAGGTACTTTTAATTTGAGCGCTTCAAAAACAGTATGCGCCGCTTGCCAGTCATCACGTCCGTCTACCAGCAACAGAGCCAGATCGGCATCTTCTAGTGCGCTGCTCACGGCCTCCATCATTTTTTCGTGTAGCTTATACTTGGGAGTAATGATACCTGGCGTATCGGAAAAGACCAGCTGGTATTTTTCGGTAGTCAGAATACCCTTAATGCGGTGACGCGTAGTTTGCACTTTAGGAGAGACAATGGCCAGTTTCTCCTCCATCAATGCGTTGAGAAGGGTACTTTTGCCGGCATTGGGCAATCCGAAAATATTAATAAATCCCGCCTTCATAAAGTCCTTACCAATTTCGTACAACTGCTTTAATAAAAAAAGTCCGCCGGGTGAGGCGGACCTGCTGTTGCGAAGGGGAGGATCGAACTCCCGACCTTTGGGTTATGAGCCCAACGAGCTACCGCTGCTCTACTTCGCGATATGTTGCAAAGCTACGAATATTTTTTGTTTTTTCCTAACTTTGCATCGGCTATACAAGACAACTGTCTGATAGTTACAAGTTTCCCGGGGTGTTTCCGATTGTAATCGGCGACTGAGATCAAACCCGTAGAACCTGGTCAGGGTAATGCCTGCGAAGGGAAGGATATCGCCGAAATTCCTCTCTGCAAAGCATTGCCTCTTGTTTTTTAACCATTAAAAGTAAAAAAATGAAGAGGATTTTTTTTGCTCTCTGTTTTGTAATTACGGCCCTACCAATAGGGGCACAGCCTTCGACAAGAAAAGATTCTACGCTTGTCAAACAGGTTTATGTTACCAAAGACACCACTGTTACAGATAGCTTTTATTGGCTAATGCCTGCCGATGTAAGAGCCGTACGTGCCGGTGAGAATACTCCTTTTACACGCACCAACCTCACAAAAAAAGAAATCCGCATACTAAATCTGGGCGCCGATATTCCGTTTCTGCTTCAATCTACCCCCTCGGTAGTAGCCCATTCAGATGCTGGTAACGGCATTGGCTACACGGGCATCCGAATAAGAGGCACCGATGCTACGCGTATCAATATTACGCTTAATGGCGTACCCTTCAATGATGCAGAAAGCCAGGGCACTTTTTTTGTAAATCTGCCAGACTTTCTATCTTCTACAGGTAGCATCCAGATTCAACGAGGGGTAGGAACCTCCACCAACGGCGTTGGAGCATTTGGAGCAAGCATCAACTTGAGCACCTACGACCCTCAACCTGAAAAATACCTCGAATTCAACAACAGTTATGGCTCCTTTCAATCGCGAAAGCATACCCTCAAAGCCGGCACAGGAAATATAAATGGATTTAGTACCGATATTCGACTCTCCTCTATTCAAAGCGACGGATTTATTGACAGAGCCTCTAGCGATCTTCGTTCTTTCTATCTATCGAGTGGCTATCAACAAAAAAATACACAAGTGCGACTGACTGTATTTTCGGGAAAAGAAAAAACCTATCAGGCCTGGTACGGCATCTCAGAAGCAGATCTAAAAAGTGGTAATCGCACTATCAACTACGCCGGCACGGCACACCCGGTAACACCTTATGAAAATGAAACGGATAACTATACGCAAACGAATTATCAACTGTTTGCCGAACATCGCTTATCCGATAAATGGCAACTCAATACCACACTCTTTTTAACTAGAGGCAAAGGCTATTATGAACAATACCGAGCCAATGAAAAATATGAACGCTACCAGCTAACAGCCCCCGTCGTTAATGGGGTAACACAGGTTCGAGCCGACTTTATCAGGCAGCTATGGCTAGATAATTATTTCTATGGCCAGCAGCTTAATCTTCGATATCAGCATAAAAAAACTGATTGGATGCTGGGCGCACATCTTTCTACTTACGACGGTGATCACTATGGTAAATTGATCTGGTCCACACATGGGCTATCCTCCCCTCATCAATGGTATAACAACAATGGCTTAAAAAAAGACCGCTCGATATTTATAAAACAGCAAACGCAACTAGCTCCTCATTGGTTTGTTTTTTATGATATTCAGTTTCGTCACGTGCAATACAGTGTAGATGGATTTAGAGATAATCCAACATTGGCCGTCAATACTCGTTTTGCTTTCTTAAATCCCAAAGCAGGCATCACCTTCAGAAAAAACGAATGGCGCTCTTATTTGTCGTATAGTAAAGGAAGTAAAGAACCTAACCGCGATGATTTTGAGGCTGGCGCAACACTCCGTCCAACACCTGAGCAGCTGCATGACGTAGAAGTAGGAATCGAAAAACAGCATACTCAATACCAGTGGAGCATTACCGGCTACTACATGTACTACAAAAATCAATTAGTGCTCACCGGAAAAATTAATGATGTGGGCGCTTACACCCGATCTAACGTGCCGCGCAGTTTTAGGACCGGCATAGAGCTACAAGGACAAGTACGCTTGCTAACCTGGCTCCAGGCCAGCGCAAACCTAACACTTAGTAGTAACCAGGTAAGAGATCTCGAGGAATTCATCGACGATTACGACCAAGGTATTCAGGTTCGTACGTTATATGCCCGTTCAACCCTGGCCTTCTCTCCTTCTTGCACTGGCAATGGAACACTAACCATTTCTCCGCTAAAAAACACCAGCATCACACTGTATAGCCGCTATGTAAGTCGACAGTACTTAGACAACACGCAAAAAGCAAGCAGAAGCCTGGATCCCTTTTTTGTGCAAGACGCCCGTATCGTTTATACCAGAAAAGGAAAAAAGATAAAGGAGTGGAGCGTCAATGGGGCTATCAATAATTTGCTTAACACAGCCTACGAACCGAATGGATACACCTTTAGCTATATTGCAGGAGGTCAGCTAACGACCGAAAACTATTACTTTCCAATGGCCGGCATTAATTACACGTTGGGACTAAACATCCGACTCTAGTAAAATAAACAACCAAGAAAATAATAGACTACTTGCCGAATTGCTGCTGCCAAGCCAGCATTCCCCCGACCAGGTTGCGGGTGTGCTTGTACCCCAGCGCATCCAAAAACATACAGGCCATCATACTGCGCTGACCACTGCGGCAGTGAATGATGATCTCATCCTCTTTATGATCCTCAAGCTCGTCAAGTTGCATAGACTGGATCTTACCCAGGGGAATAAGGGTGGCTCCAATATTGAACTCTGCATATTCGTGTGGCTCGCGACAATCGATAATTGTCAGCTTCTCTCCGCTATCGAGGCGAGACTTTAACTCTTCTACGGTGATAGTATCCATACAATTTAATTATTCAACGTGTCAATGGCGGGGCGATCGATGCCGATCCAGATATCGATCAGTTGCCCGGGCCGAATCTTAACGGGAAGTCCATCCTCATCTAAGCGGGCAGGGCTTTGTCGATAAATAAACCCCGATACAGTATCTCGCAAACCGGCGTCTAGCACAATAGCACCGAAACCTAGCCGACTACTGTCTATGATGGCTTTAGCATCGATGTAACCCAGCCCAATTAGACCGGGCACTGCAATGGGTTGATCTCCGATGCCATCACCCAGCACAAGCGTGATTAAACTCCCTTTTCTAAGACGGGTTCCGGCAGTAATGGGAGATCCGTTATACCGCTGCTCCAACACTGCGTTGCGAGCAAAATCGGGGCGAAAAAGCGTATCACCCACCTTAAGATCCATGGTACCCAGTACCACTTCGGCATTACGAAAACTATAGCCGATAAGGTTAGGCATCTCGACCAGAGGTGGATCGACACTACGTACAATTAGCAGGATCGTTCGGTTCGCTTTAACTACTTCGTCTCCGTCCGGTATCTGCTTGATGATCTGTAGCGGGGGGACGGTGTCTACATAAATTGAATCTTGTATCTCGTACTCAAACCCTGCTTTCTCTAACAAAAGTTTAGCCTCATCGAAACTCTTACCAGTAAGATTGGGTACGGTAGCTGCATGACCATGCCCTGTTACCCATCCTAACGACAGCAAGAACAAGCCAAAGAGTACTAAGGCGAGCAATAACCCGACCACCACGTTAAACCATAATGACCTCTTGGTAATAAAATCGAACATGCCAGTTACTGTTTAGCGGGGTAAGTAAGACAATCTAGCAGCAACATCTTATAAAACTCACTGAGCGTAGCACCCATGCTTCGCACTTGTTGTGGAATAATACTAGCCTCGCTTTGTCCGGGGATAGAATTTAACTCGAGCATATAGGGCTGCTGCTCGGCTTCGTTATAAATAAAATCTATGCGCACCACCCCACGACAGTTGAAGGCCCGATATACCTGGCGGGCGGTCGCTCTTATCTTTTCGGCCATCAGTTCGTCTATAGCAGCTGGGGTCGTCTCTGTTGACTTACCCTGGTATTTAGCCACGAAATCGAAAAAGGGCATATCGGTATCGGCCTTTACTTCCGTAATGGGTAACACCGTAATGACTCCACCGATACTGTAAACCCCCACGGTAAATTCTCTTCCGGTTACCATCTCTTCGATCAGGACTTGGTCGTCTTCTGCAAATGCTTTGTCTATGGCCTGCTGAAAAGCAGCACCAGGCTGCTCCACTTTAGACATTCCAATACTGGACCCCCCATTATTGGGCTTTACGAACAACGGAAATTGCAATGAAGCCACGAGTTGGGCCTCATCGTATGGCTGATCTTTAATCAGTAGAATCGATTTGGCCACCGCAATACCTGCAGCTGCAGCCACTGCAGTAGCATAGCGTTTATTAAAAGTGAGAGCCGAGGTGGTGGCATCACACCCCGTATAAGGAATACCGAGCATTTCAAAATATCCCTGCAGCTTTCCGTCTTCTCCGGGCGTTCCATGCATTGCAATAAAAACGGCATCGAATTGAAGACGACGACCTTCGAGCATTACCGAAAAATCATCCTTGCAAATGGCAGTACGTAACTC
Source organism: Chitinophagaceae bacterium (assembly GCA_947458335.1). Taxonomy (GTDB): domain Bacteria; phylum Bacteroidota; class Bacteroidia; order Chitinophagales; family Chitinophagaceae; genus JJ008. The sequence continues at coordinate 13,211 of CANGYW010000027.1, forward strand.
CCCCCCTCCTACATGAAACCAACCCGTGCGGGTAATGTCAATCCAATGAACCTCGAACAAAGCCGTATCAAGCTGTTGACGAATTGTATTGGCCGTACGATACGAAATAACCGATTCTCCGGAGTAACCGCCGGTAACCAGTGCTATTTTTTTAAGACTCATGGGTGAGGTAAGAAAACTAAATGTGGAGCTTATCTTTTTTCTCCATCAGTTGCTCTACAGTCTCTTTGTATAATTCATCAGGAACACAACAATCAACAGGACAAACAGCCGCACACTGGGGTTCCTCGTGAAAACCTTGACATTCGGTGCACTTGTTGGGAGTGATGTAATACGTATCGGCTGCGATGGGTTGATTTTTTTGATCGGCATTCACTATCGTTCCGTCCATTAGTGTGAAAGACCCCTTGACCGTGGTACCGTCGGCAATGGCCCACTCCACACCTCCTTCATAGATCGCATTATTGGGACATTCGGGCTCGCAGGCGCCGCAGTTGATACATTCCTCGGTTATCTTAATGGCCATAAAAGATGAATTAAAAGTTGACTAGTACTTTTGCAATACAAATTTAACAGAGCGGCATGAATTTACCACAACGAATTTCTTTGCTAACCCGGCTGGGGGAGTATCTGCTGGCCAATGGTCCCGGGTGGCAAGAGGCTAAGCAAAGAGCTGAGCAGCAGAATGCCTGGTTTACCGAAACCTTTATAGATTATGCCGTAACCCACATGGCCCGCCATTGGCTAACCCGTGCTACACTGGAGCAGTGGGCAGCCTCGGAACAGATCCCGGACCAACCAACGGCTCCCAAAACGGTGGCAGTGGTGATGGCTGGCAATATTCCGTTGGTAGGGTTTCATGACTGGCTCTCCATTTTTATTAGCGGGCACCGGGCCCTAGTCAAGCTATCCTCAAAAGATGCCATACTGCTACCCCACCTTTTTGAGCAGTTGCTCCTTTGGGAACCAGCTTGTCAACCCTATGTGCAAACAGCAGATAGACTAAATGGGGCAGATGCCTATATCGCCACAGGAAGTAATAACTCCTCTCGCTACTTTTCGTACTATTTTGGAAAATATCCTCACATTATTCGCAAGAACCGCACTGCTGTGGCCCTACTTAGCGGACAAGAAACCATGGCCGAGCTCGAAGCTCTCGCCGATGATGTTCACCTGTACTTTGGAATGGGATGCAGAAACGTATCAAAGCTCTATGTTCCGACGGGTTATGACTTTATCCCCTTACTGGATGCTTTTAAAAAGTATACGCCACTAAGTGAGCATCACAAGTACAAGAACAACTATGACTACCAATTAGCGCTGCTTATACTGAACAAGAAATTTTACATGACCAATGGCACCCTCTTGCTCACCGAAGAGGAATCTTTGTTTGCTCCCCTGGGTCAGCTACATTACGAATTTTACGATCAGCCATCCCAAGCCCTGAGGATTGCCCTGGCCCATCCCGATTTGCAATGCCTGGTGGGGTCAGAAGGTCTCCCCTTTGGTAGTAGCCAGCATCCTGCCATCGAAGATTACGCTGATGGGGTTAACACCCTCGACTTTCTCAACAAAAAAATGTTAAACTGACAGCGTCGCCTCACCAAGCGACCTGACAGTTTGTTATTTTGCAAGTCGCGGGCCTAAAATTTGCTCCGCTACAATAAAGACTCTTGCTATGAAATGGAAACAACTTTTACTGGTAATCGGGGTTAGTGCAGTGTCTGCAGTCAGCAGCGTGTGGTTGTATAATTACTTTGTGCCCGGACGCTACGGCACCAGCTTTTATCAATCGACGGATGGTAAAGCGCCGGTCAACTATGCTGGCTTTTTTGGCAATGCGGCACCCGGAACCGAGAGCACTGATTTTACAAAGGCAGCCAATGCGGCTGTTCCTGCCGTGGTGCACATCAAGACCAAGACACCGGCCAAACGTATTACCAATCAACTTCCCAATCGCAATCGTGGGGGCATGTTCGATGATTTCTTTGACCAGTTCTTTACCTTTCCTCAAATTCAACCCGAACAAAGAGCCTCCGGAAGTGGAGTGCTGATTAGCGACGATGGCTATATCGTTACCAATAATCACGTTATCTCAGACGGTGGCACCGGTGTAGCAGAGGAAATTACGGTTACCCTTAGCAATAAAAAGAATTTTAAAGCGAGAGTTATTGGAAAAGACCCCAGCAGCGACATTGCGGTGCTAAAGATCGATGGAACAGGATTTCCTTATTTGATCTACGGAAATTCCGATAACATAAAATTAGGCCAGTGGGTGCTGGCTATTGGCTACCCCCTTACACTAGAGACCACTGTTACGGCTGGCATTATCAGCGCTAAAGGTCGCTCCATAGGCATCAATGGCAGACAAAGTCAAACACCTATTGAATCGTTTATTCAAACTGATGCAGCCGTTAACCAGGGTAATAGTGGCGGTGCATTAGTTACCACCGACGGGCAACTGATCGGCATCAACTCTGCCATCTACGCCCCTACCGGTACCTACGCAGGGTACTCTTTTGCCATTCCTGTTAACCTGGCTAAGAAAATAGTGAATGACCTAATTAAGTTCGGGGATGTCAAACGCCCTTACCTGGGTATCATGTCCGACGGAAAGAATGTAAACTCCACCGATGGAGCCTATGTAGGTAATGTAGCTCCCGATGGAGCTGCAGCCAAAGCCGGCATTAAAAAAGGAGACATCATTAAAAAGATTAACGAAGTACCCATCGGTTCTTGGAGCGAATTACAGGGTACAGTCGCCTCGCTCAATGCAGGAGATAACGTAAAAATCACGTATAAAAGAGATGGAAAAGAATTGACTACATCGGCGGTCCTCAAGGCAGACCAAGGCACCTATCAAAATGTAGCGGCCAATAGCCTGGGTGATTTGCTAGGCGCAGAGCTGGAAGACGCAGACAAAAAAATGGCGCAACGCAACGATGCCAATGGCGGCATACGCGTTAAAAAGATAAACAAGGGAGGTCCGCTTAGCCGCACTCGCATGCAAGAAGATTTTATTATCACCAGCATCAATGGTGTAGAAGTTAACTCTATCGAGGAATTGAGTCGCGCGATTGCCGGTCTGCGCGGTGATAACCTTAGCTTAGAAGGATTTTACGACGGCTACGACGGACTCTATCGTTACCCCGTTACACTGGCACCCGAAGAGGAGTAACCCTCTACGAGCTTGCAACACTCAACGAGTTCAAACCCGGTCGCATTCAGGCGCCGGGTTTTTTTATTTTTCGTACACTAAAAATTCCCAGGGCTGCATCTCAAAACTTCGCGTGGCAGTAAAATCGTTGGCGGCCCCTGAAAAAGCATTTCGGTAGGTACCCATCACTCGATTATCGAGTAGATCGAAATGAAGATCGGCCTGCGAAGACAAGTTTAAAACTACCAGCACTTCGCGGTTCTCTTTCTTTCGAATAAAACAAAATACTTTGTCGTCGGCACTGGTCTTGATGCGATGCGTCTCAATAGCGGAGTCTCCTGCTCCCAGCGCAGGATGTTGTCTTTTTAAGCGCACCAACTGTTGGTAGAATCCAAATAATTCAGCGGCATCTGGACCAGGCTCGAACTGATCTTTCTCAAAAAAGGCAATTCGCTTTCTGTTACCGATCTCTTGACCCGAGTAGATCAGCGGCACTCCGTTCGAAGTGGTGCTGAACACAGCTAAGGCCTTGGCCATCTTACCATACTTCTCGAATTCCGTGCCATTCCAGCTGTTCTCATCGTGATTGGTGGTAAACCAAGAACGAAGGCTACTGTCGCCCAGTTGATCGTAACGTTGCAAGACAACAAGTAAGGAATCTAGAGGCCATCCTTGCTGATAAAAATCTTTAGCCCGATGCATCCAGGTCCACGTATAACTGGCATCAAAAACCTCTCCGTACAACGGCTTGTCCAGCTCGTCGAATTCTCCAAACCAAAAAAGTGGCTTAAGTGCATCCAGTTGAGGACGGGCCTCTTTCCAAAAATCGAGCTCAACCCAAAAGGCCAGATCGCACCTAAATCCGTCGATATCAAATTCGGTAACCCAGTACTTCATGGCATCGATCATAGCAGCCCGCAGACTGGGATTGCTAAAATCAAGCTCAATAATATCATCCATGCCGGATGCAATCTTAAAAGTACCGGTGGCTGAATCCTGCAAATAATACTCCGGATGCTGTCGGGTCCACACGTGATCCCAGCCAGTGTGGTTAGCTACCCAGTCAATGATAACCTTAAAACCCATTTCGTGCGCCTGCTTTACCAACTGCTTAAAATCGGCAGCGGTGCCAAACTCCTCGTTAATGGAGGTATAATCGGAACAGGCATAGTAACTGCCTAGCAGGCCCTTTCGGTTCTGTTTGGCAATGGGGGTAAGGGGCATAAACCAAAGCGTTTCGACTCCCAATTGCTTGAGCCGAGGCAACTCGAGGGCAAAGGCATTGATCGTGCCCTCCTTGGTGTATTGACGAAGATTAACCTCGTAGATAGTAGTGTGTCGAACCCAGGCGGGCGCGGTATATGGTCCTTTCATAGCGGTAGACGGATTGGTATCGGAGGGGTCCTTACGAGGCATCAGCTTACAAGAAACATTGACAAATAATGCAGCCAGTAACCACCCGAACAAGCGCATAAATTATTTTTTTTGAAAGATACGACATTGAATGATTGCCCGTCACGCATTCAAAATCCCCGACACACAACGGGAGACCGCAGCAATAGGCCAACCATTCAAAACGAGCCCTAACCTATCTTTGCCACATGAAGAGCTTTGATGTACCCATTATTTACCGGAGCCCCCTAATAAGTGCCGTCAAGCGCAAACGCAAGGAGCTCGATAAGATGAAAAAAGATTTTACGCCTACCCTACTCGATTTCGGTAACATCAAGATCTGGCTGGCCCGTCATTTTGGATTTTGCTACGGAGTAGAAAATGCTATCGAGATCGCATTTCGCACGGTTGAACAACACCCGGGTAAAAGAATTTTTTTATTGAGCGAAATGATCCACAACCCGCAGGTCAATGCCGATCTACAAGCCCATGGTATTCGCTTCTTGCAAGACACCCATGGAAAACAACTCATTCCGTTCGAAGAGCTGAGCGCCGACGACATTGTTTTGATACCTGCCTTTGGAACCACCCTCGACATAGAAGCCCGCTTGCACTCGATCGGCATCAAAACAGAACCCTACAACACAACTTGCCCTTTTGTCGAAAAAGTTTGGAAACGAAGCGAAGCAATAGCTAAAAAAAACTACACCGTAATTATTCATGGTAAACCCGGTCACGAGGAGACGCGTGCTACTTTTTCTCATGCAGCCGCCAACGGACCGGCACTGGTCATCAAAGACATGGAAGAAGCCAGGGTACTAGCCCGCTTTATTACCGAAGATCATCCTTCTGATCTTTTTTTTGAAACTTTTGCCGGGCAATACTCTGCGGGCTTCGATCCGCAAAAAGATCTGCAACGGATCGGCGTGGTCAATCAAACCACCATGTTAGCTAGCGACACACAGGCCATTGCCGATTTTTTAAAAAAGAAAGTAGTGGATCGCTATCAGCAAGAAGAGCAAGTAGCCGACACCCGCGATACGCTCTGCTACGCAACGCTCGATAATCAAACAGCTGTAACGGGGCTGCTCCATACCAAAGCCGATCTGGCCCTGGTGGTGGGCGGCTATAACTCATCGAATACCTCGCACCTGGTTGAACTCTGCGAAGAAAAGCTACCTACTTACTTTATTAGCCATGCAGAGAAAATTAGCAGTTCGAGCACCATTACCCACTTTGACCTGCATACGCACCAAGAGAAAACCTCAACTTCTTTTTTGCCCACTCACAGACCGCTTACTATTCTTATTACCAGCGGGGCCTCCTGTCCGGATGCGATGGTAGAGGCGGTCATTGAGCGTTTGCTGCAAATTACCGACACGCCTATCTCAACAGAGGCCGTGGCTCATCAATTTGCTTTATAGAGCAACTGATAGTACTCATCGGCCATACGGTTACTTTCGAAAGTAAAACGAACATCTTGCATGCCATTTTTAATTATCTGGCGCCATGTATCATACTGCTCATAGTAGAGTGGTAAAATCTGACCCTCTAATATTTCGTAGATTTTATTGAGGTCGTACTCATCTTGCTCATGTACGGCCATATGCTCGTAGTTGGCCTTAGGTACCACAAATCCATTATGCCCATGATTGACAAACTCAGGTATCCACCCATCGTCGGTAGAAAAATTCACCGCTCCATTCATAGAGGCGGTCATGCCACTAGTACCAGAAGCCTCGCGGGGTACGCGCGGATTATTTAGCCAGCAATCAGCCGCTTGTTTAAGACGCTTCGATAGCGTCAGCTCATAGCCGATCAGTACGGCCATGTTCTTATATTTTTTACTTAAATGTACCAGCTGATTAAACTCGCTAATGGCCGGATGGTCCATTGGGTAGGGTTTACCCGCCCAAATAACCTGAACTGGATACTTGGTATCGGACATCAAGCGCTCAAAACGCTCTTCGTCTGTAGTAATCAATCCCGCTCTTTTATAGCCGGCAAACCGACGCGCCCATACAATGGTAAATACATCGGGATTAAACAACTTTCCTGTCTGATCGGCAACAATCTCAAAGGCCCTTTTCTTGAGATACTTCTTGCGATCGTCAAGCCCGTAATGATCGGCTGCCTCCTTAAATCGATAGAGCTGCTTATCGGCCCAATAACGCCAGTTTTGAGCATTGGTAATAGAAATAATGGGACAAGCGCCCTCGTATTTTGCCCACATGGCACGCGATACATCTCCATGCAACTTTGAAACGCCGTTCGCCAATCGAGCAAAACGAAGAGCAGCCAATGAATGGTTAAATTGATCACTAGGTTCGGCATACAACTGCTTGACCTCCTCTACACTTAGCCCACAGAAATAGCTCATTCGATGACAGAGATAGATATCGTGTTTTTCATTTCCAGCTTCTTCTGGAGTGTGGGTAGTAAACACAAGTCGGCGGCGAACCTTATCGATATTGTTATTGAATTTACGGTAGAGATAAAAAGCGGCCGATATACCATGCGCTTCGTTCAGATGATAGACCTCAGGCTGAAAGCCTAGCAGGTCGACCAACTTAGCACCACCGACTCCTAACAAAATAAACTGGGCTACTTTGGTGGCGACGTTCGCGTCGTAGAGACGATGTGTGATGGTTTGTGAGACATAATCGTTTTCAGGTAAATCGGTAGACAATAAAAACAGGGGTGCTGTCTTAAAGGTCTCCGGCGGCAGATAAAGAGCCTTAACCCATACGGGATGCTCATGAATGATAACTTGAAACTTAATGCCAGTATCTTGTAAAAAACTATACTGCTTCTCGTTCCAGGTAACCTCGAGGGTCTGGTCCTGGTTACGCGACTGATCGTAGTAGCCGTATTTCCATAAAATACCGATACCGATCATGTTTTGCTGCAACTCGTAGGCACTTCTCAAATGAGAGCCGGCCAAAAATCCTAAACCTCCACTATAGATCTTGAGCGGTTGATGAATAGCGAACTCCATCGAAAAATAAGCCACTCGTTTACTGTAGGTGTCCTGAACAGGATAAGGCACTGCAAAAGAGGTAAAACTCATAATGTGTCTTTTTTACACAAAGCCGCAAGTTAACCTTTCTTTTTATTCCCCGGTCTTTTTTTGCGTACAAAAGACCCGTCGAAAAGACAATCAGGGCCGCGACGCGAACC
>CANGYW010000028.1 GCA_947458335.1 Chitinophagaceae bacterium
GCTAGTACAACACTGTTTCGTTCTGTATTTGCAAGACCCCAGCTATGGCTCAGTTCTGTTAAGCGCAGATCGGCATTGTCTTGTCGCAGCAGAGTTCTGAATTCTGCTCGCGATGTAAACATTCGATAGGGCTCTTGCGTTCCCTTGCTAATAAGGTCGTCGATAAGCACCCCAATGTAGGCCTCGCTTCTTTTTAAAACAACGGGCGCCAAATTTTTAGCGGCCCGATGTGCGTTTATGCCAGCCATTAGACCCTGGCAGGCCGCTTCTTCGTATCCGGTAGTACCATTTATCTGTCCGGCAAAAAAAAGGTGCTTGATAAGCTTGGTTTCGAGAGAATAACCTAGTTGCGTGGGCGGAAAAAAGTCATACTCTATAGCATAGCCAGGCCTAAACATTTTAATATTCTCAAAACCATTTATTTTACGAAGCGCTTCGTATTGAACTTCTTCAGGAAGAGATGTCGAAAATCCATTTACATATATTTCTACTGTATTCCAACCCTCGGGCTCAACAAAGAGTTGATGGCGATCTCTTTCCGCAAAACGATTGATTTTGTCTTCTATACTTGGGCAATACCGGGGACCGACCCCATCAATCCGCCCAGCGAACATAGGGCTTCGATCAAAACCCGACTTGAGCGTTTCATGCACCTCGTTATTTGTATAGGCGATCCAGCAACTTCTCTGTTGGCTTGGTTTTGGAGTGTTGGTATAGGAGAAACCAGATACAATATCGTCTCCTGGCTGCTCCTCCATTTTGGTATAATCCAGGCTTCTACCATCAATACGAGGAGGAGTTCCTGTCTTGAGCCTGTCGCTCTCAAAACCTTGATTTACAAGCTGTTCTGTAATTCCAGTGGCCGCCTTTTCGGCCATTCTACCTCCCCCAAAATTCTTTTCTCCAATATGTACAATACCATTTAAAAAGGTCCCATTCGTTAGCACGACCGACTTGGCCTTTATTTCATGGCCAAGGCCTGTTTTTACGCCATAGCAAACAGAATCTTTAAGTAGTAGACCTACCACCATGTCTTGGTAAAAGTCGAGGCCGTGGGTGTTTTCGAGCAGCTCTCTCCATTTTAGGTGAAAAAGCATGCGGTCGTTCTGTGCCCGGGGACTCCACATGGCCGGACCCTTGCTTCGGTTCAGCATGCGGAATTGAATAGTCGATAAGTCTGTAACAATACCGGAATAACCGCCTAGAGCGTCAATTTCTCGTACAATTTGCCCCTTGGCAATGCCCCCCATAGCGGGATTGCAGCTCATTTGGGCAATTGTTTGCATATTCATGGTAATCAGCAGGGTAGAAGAGCCCATATTGGCTGCGGCAGCCGCCGCCTCGCATCCGGCATGGCCGGCACCCACAACAATTACATCATATTCTTTGAACATGCGCTGCAAAGATATAGCTATAGTTTAGATAGCGGGGGGCTAATCTGGGGGATTTTAAGGGGAGAGCGAATTTATCAGCGATAAAGGCAGAAAGTGCAGGTTAAAGGATCTGTTCCACGTGAAACAAAGACAAAAAGGACCTTTGTCAGATTTAAGAGCGTTGCTTCTCGATCAAGTCCCAGCGGTTTCCATAAAGGTCTTCAAAGACCAAGACCAATCCGAAGGGCTCTTTTAGCGGCCCTCTTACAATCTTTACCCCCCGCTCCTTTAGACGAAGATGATCTTCTTGCAAATTATCGGTATACATAAATAAAAATACGCGACCCCCAGTTTGATCACCAATCCGTTCAATCTGGGCGTCCCCAGTGGCTTTTGCAAGCAAAAGTTGTCCTCCGGCATCACCCGGGGGAGCAACCACCACCCAACGCTTAGTGTCTGTTAGCTTGGTGTCTTCTAAAAGGTTGAAATCTAATGTTTTGGTATAAAAATCAATAGCTTCATCATAGTCCCTAACCAGCAGCGAGATTTGGAAAAAAGTACGTTTTGACATCTTGTTGATCGATTATTGGGTTTCACGTGGAACAAAAAAGGGGGTCGCAGGGGGTGTGGTACCGTTTAAACCCCAAAAGCTGATAGATAGGTATTTTCCTTTGCGCGCATAACATCCCGTTCTTTTCTGTTTTTATCCTTATAGCCACAAATGTGCAGCGCCCCATGAAAAATAACCCTGTGCAACTCATTTTTTAGCGAAACACCATTGATTTGGGCATTTTCTCTAACCCGATCTATACTAATATAGATCTCAGCGACCTTTTTGGGGCTGGTCGAAAGATCAAAACTGATGATATCTGTATAAAAGTCGTGCTTTAGGTAAGTTTTGTTGATCTCAAGAAGTCTTTTATCTGAGCAAAATATATAGTTGATGCTCTGCAGGGCCGTTTTTTCTTTTCTAAAAAGGGATTCAATGAAGGTCTTTAGTTTTCCTCTGTTTGCAAGAGAGAAACCCCTTTTTTCGAAAAAGAAATAAACTTTTGATTCTGAGCGGATCATTCTCAAAAATCGTAAAGAAATACCACCTAACAAGGGTAGCTTTGCAAAATAATATGTAGAACATGGTGCTTCGTCTATCTGAGCTAAAACCGGGCCAGGCGGGTGTAATAAAGGAGTTTCAAAACAACGAGATTTTTTTAAAGCTGATGGAAATGGGTTGTGTGCCCGGAGAAACCATTTTGGTAGAGCAGATAGCTCCACTGGGAGACCCGCTTTCTGTATCGGTTTCGGGTTACCATCTGAGCCTGCGATTAAATGAGGCAGATGCGATTCTTATCGAATTAAATAATTGATTTTCAATATATTATAATGAAAATCGGGCTTTATTTCGGGTCCTTTAATCCCATTCACAACGGGCACCTGATCGTTGCAAATTATATTTTGAACGAAACGGATCTCGAAAAAGTCTGGCTGGTGGTTTCTCCCCAAAATCCGCTGAAAAAAGAAAATACGCTGCTCAACGAATACCACCGACTACACCTTGCCACACTAGCCACCGAACACGATACGCGCATCAAGCCAACTGATATAGAGTTTGCGCTGCCGAAGCCCTCGTACACGATCGATACCCTGCTCTATTTAAAAGAAAAATATCCGCAACACGAGTTTCGCATTATTATGGGAGCGGATAGTTTTCAAAACCTATCTCGCTGGAAAAACTATCAAACTCTCATCGAAGAATATGAAATACTGGTCTATCCCAGGCTGGGATATGATACCCCCAATACGCTTGGAGCAAAAGCAACGATGATCAACGCACCATTACTTCAACTCTCATCTACCTATATACGAGCTTGCATTGCGCAAGGAAAATCTATTCGCTATATGTTACCCGAAGCGGTAATAGAAGAAATTGAAAGAGGTGGGTATTATAAGAAATAACCCAACGCCAGACAGAGTACGACGATCAACGCCGAAAAAATCTTGGTGAATCGCAACAACAACATAGTGGCGACGATTACAATTAAATTAAGACTGCTGATAACATTTCCATCGACAAGAGAGATGTCACGCGAAATATAAAGTGTAGAGGCTATCATTATTCCTACTACAGCTGCGTTGATTCCTTCGAGCGAACGATAGACAACGGCATATTTTTTTAGATTGTGCCAAACGGGAAAAAAGAAAAGCACCAATAGGGCGCTTGGTAAAAAAATAGCAATAGTTCCAATGAGGCATCCCAGTAATTGCATAGACGCCCCTTGGTCTTTTAATGCCAACCCTCCGGTAAAGGAGGCAAACGAAAACACCGGACCAGGTACAGCTTGCACAATCCCCATGCCCGTATACAATTTATCTTGATCGATTTTAATGGCATTGGGATTGTTTTCTTTTACATTGTTTGGACGAACACTCCACTGTTCGTACATCATCGGAAGTAACACTTGTCCTCCACCGAAAACAAAGCTTCCCATTCGGTAGGTGTTCTCAAAGAGGTTGATGGGTTTACGCCCCTGCCAATTATTTGTTCTGGCTGCTTCGCTGAGTAATCCCGCGGCGATAAAGATGATGCCAAAGAGCCAAAAATTCCACCATCGAACCGCCCTCGGCTTGTCGGCCTCTTGCGGAATTCTTTTTTTGCTAAAATTGGTGGCGACTCCACCTGCTACGATCAATAAGGGCACGAGCCAAGGTCTACCGAAAAGGAGTCCGGTAGCAACGGCGCTTATTAGCATAATGACCCAGGTAATACTATTTTTGATCGAAAGCGGAAAGATCCTCAGGATGGCAAACCCCAAGAATCCGGCGGCCATGGGAGGGATAAAACGAAATATGGCAGTCTGTTGCGGATGATCTTCGAGTCCAACTAATAAAAATGAAAGCGCCCCCATAAGGGCGCTGGCGGGCAAGATCCAAATTAAAAGGGTAAATGAGGCTAAAAGCACGCCACCCCTTTTGTATCCAATCAGCGCTAGGGTTTGTGTAGAGGAGGCGCCCGGAAGCAGTTGACAAAAAGCATTGTATTCCATCAGCTCCTCTTCGGTTACATAGGGGGTCTTTTGCACAAAGGTTTTTAGCATCATCCCTAAATGAGCTTGCGGACCGCCAAAAGCGGTGATGCTATGCCAGAACACGGCTTGCAAAAAGGGAAGATGTCGAAGCAGCATGGTTCCTTAAAAATATAAAATATTCCTCGGGCTTCAACGGTAGCGATGCTGTTTAGTGAAATACGAAAGGACCGATTGCCGTATTTTCACATTTAAATATATTACCCGTGAAGACAACCCTCTCCATTATTTGCTTGTTGTTTGCCGCCTACACCTGTCTGGCACAGAAACCTACAGATCTTATGGCTCTGGCTTTTGCCAAGGCCGACGCTATTCAACAAAAGACCAACGAGTGGAGAGAGCGTATCCACCGTTACCCCGAATTGGGCAACCGAGAGGTAAAAACAGCACGTCTTGTAGCAGACCACCTTCGTTCACTGGGCATAGAGGTTACAGAAGGGGTTGCAAAAACTGGCGTGGTAGGTCTTTTGCGTGGCGCCAAGCCCGGCCCTTGCATTGGACTACGCGCTGATATGGATGCTCTTCCTATTACGGAGCGCGTGCCTCTTTCGTTTGCGTCAAAAGAGCGAGCTATATATAATGGTAACGAAGTAGGAGTGATGCACGCCTGCGGACACGACACGCATGTGGCTATGCTGATGGCTGCGGCCGAAGTGTTGTCGTCAATGAAAGACCAGTTGCAGGGCAGCGTTAAATTTATTTTTCAACCTGCTGAAGAGGGAGCCCCCGAAGGAGAAGAGGGTGGAGCGCCGCTAATGGTCAAAGAAGGAGTAATGGACAACCCTAAGGTGGATGTGATATTTGGAATGCACATCTCATCAGAGCTAGAGGCGGGTAAAGTAACGTATAAGCCTGGCGCGTTTATGGCTGCGGCCGATTGGTTCTCTATTAAAGTAAAAGGAAAGGGAAGCCATGGATCTCAACCCTGGAGAGGGGTTGATCCCATTCAGATCTCGGCTCAAATTATTGATGGATTGCAAAGTATAGTGAGCCGCCAAATGGAACTCACCAAGGCGCCGGTCGTTATTACTGTAGGGATGATCAATGGAGGGGTGCGACAAAATATTATATCGGAATCTTGTACAATGCAGGGAACGATTCGCACACTCGACAGCGAGATGCAAAAGATCGTCCACGAAAAAATAAAACAAACCGCTACCATGATCGCCGCTGCCAGTGGCGCAACAGCAGAGGTAATGATAGAGACAAAAACATTGGTTACCTATAATACGCCCGAACTGGTCAAGCAAATGGTGCCCACCTTAGAACGCACGTTGGGTGCAGCAAACGTAGGCGACACTAACTGGGTTACCGGCGCAGAGGATTTTTCGTACTACGGCACCAAGGCGCCCTCTTTCTTTTTCTCGCTGGGTGGTATGCCCAAGGGGAACGACCCAATAAAGGCACCCCCGCATCATACCCCCGATTTTTATGTAGATAACAGCGGAATGCCCGCCGGCGTTAAAACGTTCTGTGCACTGGTGCTCGATTATATGCGAATGGCAAAAAAGTAAGTTGATGCAAAAACTTATTTTTTTACATCTATTGCTCTTCGTTGGAACAACGCTGGTCGATGCGCAGCAGCGCGATAAAAAACTCGAGGCAAAGATCGTCGAGCGCCTGCAGGGCTTTAAAGGAGAGGTGGGAATTTATGTAAAGGACCTGCGCAGTGGCCGGGTATCGCTCTATAACGCCGATACAATCTTTCCTACGGCCAGCATTGTAAAAGTACCCATCTTATTAGGGGTTACCGCAGCAGTAGAAAACGGGCAACTGGCCTACGACAGCAATCATATTTATCGTGATTCGTTGCTCTATGCAGGAGAAGACATTCTGGGTTCTTTTAAGGACGGCGAAAAAATTGCCCTCAAAAAAATTATAATGTTGATGATGACCACCAGCGACAATACGGCCAGTCTGTGGTTGCAATCGCTGGCCGGCGGTGGAAAGCGCATCAATGAACTGCTAACCCAACAAGGACTTTCGAATACCTATGTTAATTCCAGAACGCCGGGACGCGAAGCCAATCGTTCTCAATTTGGTTGGGGGCAAACCACTCCTGCCGAAATGGGTCGCTTGCTAGAGAAGATCTATCGCAAAGAAGTTATATCTGCATATGCCAGCGAAAAAATGTTAAGGGCAATGAGCCGTAATTTCTGGGACGAGGATGAATCGCTGGGTAGTTTTCCTCCCTACATAGAAGTATTTAGTAAAAATGGATGTGTAAACGCCTCTCGGAGCGAAGCCATGATTGTGAATGCTCCTAATAGACCTTTTGTGTTTTGCATTTTTACCAAGAATAATCAAGATCAACGATGGACGCATGATAACGAGGCCTGGGCCTTGGCACGATCTGTAGCTACTCTTTTGTGGGATTATTTTGAGCCCACCGATTTGTGGACTCCACCCATCAACGAAAAAACAAGTAGCAGGCCCAACTAAGCAAATAGGCCAATCCCGTCATATAGATCAACTGAATAGCGGGCCACTTCCACGATTTGGTTTCTCTTTTTACGACCGCCAGTGTGCTCATGCACTGCATGGCAAATACATAGAATATCATCAGCGAAAGCCCGGTGGCCAGTGTAAACACAGGTGTTCCATCGGGGCGAAGCGCCGCCTTCATCTTTTCGTTAAGTAACTGACTGCCTTCGTCTCCCACACTGTAAAGTGTGGCCATGGTACCCACAAAAACTTCGCGCGCCGCAAAAGAAGTAATAAGAGCCACGCCAATCTTCCAATCAAACCCGAGTGGCGCAATGACCGGCTCTATTGTTTTTCCAAGCAATCCTGCGTATGAGTTTTCTAGCTTGGCGGTTTGGAACTGTCTTTCTGCCTGTTCCATAGAAATTCCGCTTTGCTGTGCTTCTTCGAATTGTCGTTGTGCAGTTGCCATTCCCGCCTCGGGACCATAGGAGCTGAGCCCCCATAGAACTAGCGAAATAATCATAATAACCTTTCCGGCATCAAGTACAAAAATCTTTGCCTTACTGAGCATAGTCGGCACCAGATTACCCCAGCGCGGAGACCGATAAGAGGGGAGTTCTAAAATAAAAAAACTCTTTTCTTGAATTTTAATAAAGAGGTTAGCGATATACGAGACCAGCATGGCCATTACAATGCCTAACACATACATAGCCAGCAGTACCAATCCTTGCAGGCTAATGAACCCCCATATATATATATTGGGAATGACTAAGCTGGTAATGGTTGTATAAACCGGTAATCGAGCAGAGCAACTCATGAGAGGGGTAATCAGAATTGTGAGTAACCGTTCTTTTCTGTTTTCGATATTGCGAGCACTCATGATGGCCGGCACCGCACAAGCAAAGCCGCTGATCATAGGCATTACACTTTTTCCGTTGAGCCCAACGCTGCGCATAAGCCTGTCAGATAAAAAACTGATGCGTGCCATGTAACCCGAATCTTCGAGTAGTGTAATAATGCCAAACAAGATCATGATCTGCGGAACAAAAACCAAGATTCCGCCCAATCCGGCGAGCACGCCATTGACCAACAGATCGGTTCCTTTAACGGCGGGCAAATGGGTTGATAACCATCCACCCAATTGTCCAAAACCCATTTCGATCCAGTCCATAGGATACTGCGCCAACAAGAAAACGCTTTGAAAAAGCAAAAACAAAACAGTCAACAAGATTAAATATCCCCAGCGACGATGAAGCAACAGCGCGTCGAGTTTTTCGGTGCGCAGGGTTTTTTGCAATGGATCGGGCTCCGATACGGCTTGTTGCATAACCTGCCGAATTCGTGCATAACGTTGCAAGATCTCTTCGGCCTGTATTTTGGTTGCATTGAATCTTCCTTCATTTTCTACCGTATCGATCTGTTGCTGAACAAGTGAGGGTAATTTAAACGAGGCATGATGTGTTAAAAGGTGAATCGCTTTATAATCGCTGCAATCCGAGAAGACCTCTTTTATTTTTTGGATAGGGATGGGAGCCAATCCATAGTTGTCGATAAAATCTCGGGCCGGAATTTTATAGGCGCCCTGTAGTGTAAGCTCAATTGCTTTTTTTAATTCTTGTACGCCCTTGCCTTTTCGAGCATCCACCGCTACTACAGCGACACCCAACTCGCGCTCCAGTGCTGCAATATCGATCTTGATGCCGCGGCGACGGGCCAAATCCATCATGGTAAGAGCTACCACTACAGGTTGTTTAAGGTCGATAAGTTGTGTGCAGAAAAGTAAGTTTCTTTTCAGGTTGCTGGCGTCGACCACTACCACCAAAAGATTGGGATCGATCTCTTCATCTTCTTTCATCACCACCCGATAGGTCACCCACTCGTCGAGCCGCCGAGGGTATAGGCTGTAGGTGCCAGGCAAATCGATCATAGATACCTGCAGGCTTCCGATCGTAGTAGCCCCGGTTTTTTTATCGACCGTAACACCCGGAAAGTTCCCCACTTTTTGTTGCAGCCCCGTCAGGCAGTTAAAAAGCGAACTTTTTCCACTGTTGGGGTTGCCGACCAGCGCAATATGGACACCTGAAGAGTTCAACGTGTTATTATTGGTTGCAAAAGTAGACACTCAACGGCAAACCCAGCTCGAAATCTCTGTCTTGTTGCACAAAGCATCTTAGTAGTTGGTAACTTTGCAGCCGATAAATGATCTCCCTATGAAACCCTCTGTTAAAATTGTCCTATTATGGTCATTAGTCGTGCTAAGCGGCTGCTCTGCGTCTTATAGACTTGCCAAACAAAATGAGTTACTGCAAAATGCCATGACCAGCTATGTAACCTATTTGGCTGATGATCGTCTCGAAGGGCGTCGCACCGGGACGGCTGGCGAAAAGCTGGCCATGGAGTACATCGCCGGGCAGTTTAGTAAGGCGGGCCTCGCGCCCAAAGGGACGGATGGATATTTTCAATCCTTTTCTGTTAACGAAGGAAAAAAGATGGGCTCCGATTGCAAGATGATCATTGCAAACAAAGCGCTCGCTTCAGAAAAAGATTTTTTTGTCTTTCCCTTTAGTGCCACCGGTTCTATTTCTTCGCCACTTACACCCGGTCTGCGCGAGATGGGAGCTCCCTGGCTGATCGATCTGCGTGATGTGCTCGAAGAAAATAAAACCAACCCACACTTTGATTTGCCCGGCTATGTGTACGAATTCAGTTCAAAGGCAAAAGAAAAAGGCGCGGCTGCATTGCTTTGGTATAACAGCGGTTCGATCGATGATAAATTGAGTTTTAATGCAAAAGATAAATTACCCACGGTTGATATTCCTGTCTTTTATCTAAAGAGTAACGCTGTAGCCGCATTTACCAATCAAGAAATAGTTTCGCTAGACATCGTAGCCCGCGCATCATTAACCGATCAGATCAGAACTGGATCGAATGTAATTGGGTATATTGATAATGGCGCTCCCACCACCGTTGTGCTGGGTGCACACTTCGATCATTTGGGCTATGGCGAAGATGGAAACTCTCGATATGAGAAAAAAGAGGCCGCTATTCATAACGGAGCCGATGACAACGCCAGCGGTACCGCTACAATACTAGCGTTGGGGTTTGAATTAAAAAAATCGACGGCTCGCTCTAATAATTATTTACTGATTGCCTTTTCGGGAGAAGAGTTGGGTTTGTATGGCTCTAAACATTTTGTTGAGAATCCTACCGTCGACCTCAAGTCAATTAACTACATGATCAATATGGATATGGTCGGACGACTCAGCGACAGTACCAAGACTGTTACTATTGGCGGATATGGCACTTCGCCCTATTGGTCCTCTGTTATTAACAGTACTAGTAAAGGAAATTTTAGTGTAAAGATCGATTCTAGCGGATCGGGCCCTAGTGATCATACTTCGTTTTATCGTAAAGACATTCCGGTCTTATTTTATTTTACCGGTCTGCACACCGATTATCATAAGCCCAGCGACGATGCGGATCGTATCAATTACAAGGGCATGGTTTCTATACTACGTCACATAGAACAATTAATTAACAAAACAGATAAGAGTGGCCGCCTTGCTTTTTTAAAGACCCGCGAAACACAAACCACTACTACCGCCCGCTTTAGTGTGTCGATGGGTATTATGCCCGACTATACGTATAGCGGCGCCGGTGTTAGGGCAGATGGTATTAGTGAAGGCAAGCCTGCGCAAAAGGCCGGACTAAAAGCAGGCGATATTGTTTTGCAGATCGGTGAGTATAAGATCGGGTCTATGGAAAGCTATATGCAAACGCTCGGCAAGTTTAAAAAAGGCGATCAGGTAAAAGTTATTTACCAGCGGGGCGGCGAGCAACTGGTAGCCGACATACAGTTCTAATGCCGATAAGTTGTACCTTGTATTGACTAACCTATGGCAGAGCGGGTCAATAAACTGGTGCTCGATAATTCGCTGATTACCGAAGCTTTTTTCGAGGGAACGCGCCTATTGGGTATTGTAGCGCCCATTCGCGGGTATCAGTTTTGTTGGCATTTAAATAATGTGATCGGTCTGGATTTTCGCATCAATGAGTTAGAGATAAAGCGCATATATAAAAAGCGTGAGTATTTTTTTTCGGTCTATGAGTATCGCGAGCCCACTGGATCGTTGGAGCACTATATCTATAATAATAAATTTGACGGCGAGTTTTTGTTGCCCGAGTTCAAGCACCTCGATTTTTTATGGTTGATGAAAGAAGACGAAGTAAGCGATGCTTCGTTGCAACAAACTATTCAAACCATACGAAGTATCGCAGCGGTACAGCTGGTAGCGGAACTACCCATCGATCAGGTGCGTAACAAAGAGAACCTGGTGTTTTGACAAAGCTCAATACTCGACTAACATCAGCTTTAAATAGTACTTGGTAGCGTAAAGAAAATTATGCGGTAGGGTAAATGACTAGCGTCTTTTCTTCCAGATTCAGAATTCGACCGATCGGTTCGGTATGCGCTTCGTATCCTTCTTTTTTTAATAAGGCCTGTACCGTCTCGAGCGAGTCGGGTGCTACGCTGATTAGCAATCCTCCGTTGGTCTGCGGATCGGGCAGCAAGGTAAAGGCTTCCATTACATTGACGCCCTTTTCGAATCGGATCTTATCTTGGTAAGCACTCCAGTTGCGCGTGGTGGCATCGGGGAATACGCGTTGTGTGATCAACTCTTTTACATTCGGTAATAGCGGCAGCCGATCATAGTAGATGGCGGCACTAGTATTACTTCCTTTTACCATTTCGACCAGATGCCCCATTAGTCCAAAGCCCGTAATATCAGTTATGGCATGAACACCGTTGATCGTACCGAACGCGGTTCCAATGTGGTTTAGGGAACAAAGTGCATCGAAGAGCACTGCCTGCTGAGTTGAATCGAGCAGTCCTTTCTTTTCGGCACTGGCTAACACTCCTGTTCCCAGTGGTTTGGTCAGTATCAGCCAATCGCCCACTTGTGCCGTGTTATTTCTTTTTAGATTTTCGATAGGAACAATCCCGCTTACCGCGAGACCAAAGATTGGTTCAGGATTGTCGATGCTGTGCCCGCCTGCCAGTGGAATACCAGCCTGTTCGCAGATGGTTCTACCTCCTTCAATAACCTGTTGTGCTATTGTTGCAGGAAGTTTTTCGACTGGCCAGCCCAAGATCGCAATAGCCACCAGTGGTTTTCCTCCCATGGCATAGATATCGCTGATGGCGTTGGCCGCAGCGATCTTACCGAACGTAAACGCATCATTGACCAGGGGAGAAAAAAAGTCAGTGCTCGAGATCAGCGCCGTTCCATTGCCAAGATCGTAGACGGCCGCGTCGTCGTTAGATTCGTTACCTACTAGTAGTGCGACATTTTTCGGACGACTGATCGAAGAGTGTAAAATCTCTTCGAGTACGCGCGGAGCGATCTTGCAGCTGCAGCCGCCGCCTTTGGAAAATTCGGTGAGGAGTGGTTGGGGTTCAGTCATGGTAATAATGGGGCTTATAAATCAAAACACTTTCAGTAGCACTCCCAAATTCTCCGCTCCGGTCTTATCTGAGGGAATAACAGTCAGCTGCGAAGCGAGGGCGGTGCGATTTTGCAAAGACTTTGCGTACATTTTGTCGTAGTAACGAAGTAAGATTCCAAAGGCTGCACGAATATTATTTTCAGCCAGCAGATCGGCTACTTGCCGAGCCTGCAAATGCCCGAGTTTTTTGGTGATGCGAATAGTGGCATCGGTCAGCGCGGTCTTGTCGAGTGCTCCGTATTCTTCAACGATATGTGAAAGTCTTTCTTCGAAGGGGATCTCTAAAAAGTAAACGGGTGCGTTACGCATAGTGGTCCAGAATGGTCCCGGAAGATTGACCAAGCCGATACGTTGCGATTCATCCTCGATCCAAATGGGTGGCAAATCGCGATTTAGATCAGGTAAAGCCGAAAGCTTATTATCAGAAATAGAAAACGTTCTGTATAATGAATGCAAAGCATCAGCCAAATTGTTTTCGAATTGTTCTTGTCCGGGTTGCTTCGGTAGGCCGATACTTCCAAACGCCGATCCTTTATGCGACGCGATTTTTTCTAGATCTATTACCGGCTTGCCTGCAGTAGCCAGCGCTTGTAACAATTCGGTTTTTCCAGAGCCGGTGTATCCGCCGATCACTCGTAACGAGTGGGGTTTACCTAACTCTTCCAATACCCAATTACGATATCGCTTATAGCCGCCGACCAGCGTATAGACGGTAAACCCGTACAGATCGAGTAACCAGGCAATGGCCGCACTACGCATGCCGCCGCGCCAACAGTGAACGAGCAGCGTTGCGCCGCGACTAGAATCATTCTTATAAAATGAAGCAGCTATCTTTTCTGCTGCGATCAATTTTTCTTTCATGGTGGGGCCAAAAATGTCTAATCCGATCTTAATGGCCTCTTCTCTGCTTTTTTGTTTGTAGGTAGTGCCGACGATCTTTCGTTCCTCATCGGTAAAAAGCGGGAACGATACCGCACCGGGAATATGTGCATGAGTGTATTCGCCAGGGCTTCGTACATCCAACACCGGGTGAGAAGCTGCTAATGAAAGAAACTGTTCAATATCGATGCGCTGAACGGGCATAAAAAAAAGAGGACCTAAGTCCTCTTCGATTATTTATTCATGGAGGCCAAGAACTCTTCGTTGCTCTTGGTCCCTTTCATTCGGTTTTGCAATTCGCGCATAGCTTCTTCGGTATTCATATCGGCCAGGTATACGCGTAGCAGATTCATGCGTTGTAATGCGGCAGGATCTAACAAGAGATCGTCGCGACGTGTAGAAGAAGCATTCAAGTCTACGGCAGGATAGATACGTTTGTTAGAGAGTTTGCGATCGAGTTGCAACTCCATATTGCCGGTTCCTTTGAATTCTTCGAAGATCACTTCGTCCATCTTACTACCCGTATCGACAAGGGCTGTGGCAATAATAGTGAGCGATCCACCATTTTCTATTTTACGAGCGGCCCCAAAGAATTGTTTGGGCTTTTGCATGGCATTGGCCTCTACCCCACCGGATAATACTTTACCGGAAGCGGGCGCCACGGTGTTGTGGGCACGCGCCAATCGTGTAATAGAATCGAGTAAGATGACCACATCGTGTCCGCATTCTACCAGTCGCTTGGCTTTATTGAGCGCCATGGTAGAAACTTTTACGTGTTTTTCGGCGGGCTCATCGAAGGTAGAAGCGATCACTTCGGCCTTTACACTTCGTTCCATATCGGTTACCTCTTCGGGTCTTTCATCGACCAGTACGATCATCAAATAACATTCGGGGTGATTGGCAGCAATAGCATTGGCCACTGACTTCAACAGCATGGTCTTACCCGTCTTGGGTTGCGCCACAATCAATCCCCGTTGCCCTTTACCGATGGGTGTAAACAGGTCCATGATACGTGTAGAGTATTCTGAAGGAGTGGTAAACAGATTTAATTTCTCGAATGGAAACAAAGGCGTCAGATAATCGAATGGAACGCGGTCGCGTACCTCGTCGGGGCTTTTTCCATTGAGTAGATCAACTTTGAGGAGCGCAAAATATTTTTCTCCTTCTTTGGGAGGACGCACGGCACCGCAAACGGTATCACCGCTTTTGAGACCAAATAATTTGATCTGAGAGGGAGACACATACACGTCATCGGGCGAAGACAGGTAGTTGTAATCGGAAGAGCGTAAAAAACCATACCCGTCAGGCATCATTTCTAAAACTCCTTCCGCAGGGATCATGCCATCGAATTCTACAGTAAAGGCGGGCTCTTTCTTTTGAGGTACAAAACGAGCGGGTCCACCCTGCGGCTCGACACTAGCACCCGGTTCGGGTGTATTTTGCAAAATGGTCTGCGCTAACAGATCGGTTTTGCTGGGCGTGTTTGCTGTTTCTTGTGAAGATGTCTCCGCTGCCGCAGTAGCTTCGGTTTTTTCCTCTTTTTTAGGTCTTCCTCTTTTCTTGGGTTTGTTGTCTTCGTTTTTTGCTGCCATGGATAATTGTTTGGGAGATGGGGTACGTGTATCACCGCTTTCTACGATAGCTTCTTCGCTGGCTATGCCGGTGCTGGTTTTTACAATGCGTTTATGTTTGTGGTCGGGTTCGGCACCCTTGGCTTGTTTGGCCCCTGCAATGGCCTGGCTGTCAAGTATCTTATAAATAAGATCTTGCTTGCTAAGTCGCTTGGCTTGGGGAATTTTGAGCCGCTCAGCAATGTCGAGCAACTCTGGAACGAGCATGTCGTTCAATTGTAATATGTCGTACATGAATGAAAATTGATCAGGGGTTCAGCTAAAAACGACCCGACTTGAAAATTGAAATTTGAGTGTTAACCAGATTAAAGAGGCGGCAAACGAAAGAAAATTGATAAGAATCCGGCCCGCATGAGCCTCTTTCGTATGCAATACTACTATAAATAGACGAATTCTGAAAATTTTTTCGATTGTCTGTTGTCAGCTCCACGGGGCTCAGCGCTTACCTTTGCTACCGTAATTACCCGTTCATGTTCAATAACAGAATCAAAATTAAGGAGCTCTTGCAGCAAGAACCTGCCGGTCAGGAAGTGACGGTAATGGGTTGGGTGCGCACGTTTCGTAATAACCAGTTTGTGGCACTCAACGATGGCAGCACCAATCAGCATTTACAAGTGGTGCTGGCCCTGGGTCAGTTTTCGGATAGCTTATTGTCGCGCATCACCACATCGGCCTCTGTTCGGGTAACCGGAAAGGTGGTGGCCTCTTTGGGTAAGGGCCAAAAAATAGACCTGCAGGCAGTGACTGTAGATATTTTGGGTGATTCAGATGCAGAAAAATATCCGCTTCAACCCAAAAAACACAGCCTTGAGTTTTTGCGCGAAAAAGCACACTTGCGTTTTCGTACGAATACATTCGCGGCGGTATTTCGCGTTCGGCATGCCCTATCGTTTGCCGTACATCAGTTCTTTCATCAAAAAGGATTTTTATATCTGCATACACCGATCATTACCGCTAGCGACGCTGAGGGTGCGGGTGAGATGTTTCGGGTAACCACTCTTCCTTTGGATGGGAAAGCGCCACGCACCGACGAGGGACAAATTGATTATAAAGAAGATTTTTTTGGTCGCTCTACGCACTTAACGGTAAGTGGTCAGCTAGAAGGAGAGTTGGGGGCGACCGCCTTCGGCGAGATCTACACTTTTGGTCCTACGTTTCGTGCCGAAAATAGTAACACCGCTCGCCATTTGGCTGAGTTTTGGATGATTGAACCCGAGATGGCCTTCTATGATCTGGAAGATAATATGAATCTGGCCGAAGAGTTTATTGGCTATATCATTCGCTATGCGATGGAACATTGTGCCGACGATCTGCAGTTTTTAGATCAGCGATTGGCCGATGAAGAAAAGCAATTGCCACAAGATAAGCGCAGCGAAATGGGGTTACTCGACAAGCTTCGTTTTGTAACGGAGAATAAGTTCGAACGCCTAACCTATAGCGAAGCCATCGAAATTTTACGCGAAAGCAATTACAATAAGAAAAAGAAGTTTCAATACGAGATCACTGGATGGGGTATGGACCTGCAAAGTGAGCACGAACGATACCTGGTAGAGAAACACTTTAAAAAACCGGTTATTCTCTATAATTATCCAGCCGCGATCAAGGCTTTTTACATGCGACAAAATGATGACGGTAAAACAGTAGCTGCCATGGATATTCTGGCTCCTGGTATTGGAGAGATTGTTGGTGGCTCACAACGAGAAGAGCGTTTGGAGAATCTGCAACAAAAAATGGCGGCCATGGCTATTGGTGAAGAAGAGCTGTGGTGGTATCTTGATACGCGTCGTTTTGGTACGGTACCGCATGCTGGATTTGGTTTAGGCTTTGAGCGAATGGTTCAATTTGTAACTGGAATGAGCAACATTCGCGATGTGATCGCCTTTCCTCGTACGCCGGGCAGTGCCGAGTTTTAGTTACAAAACCTCAGTAAAGTTTAGCAACTTTTCGCAGCATGTTCTTGCTTCGTCATCAACCGGTGATCAAGACAGGATGCTACACTGCTCACTCTTCGTGAATGCACATAACGGGCACATGACTTTGATAGACCAGTTGTCGGGTAGAACTTTTTCTAAAGAGCTTGTCGATAAGTTTGTGTTGTTTGGGAATGCTAATAATTAAATCGAGATTATTTTTTTCGGCAAACTCATTGATGGCATCTTCTATATCGGTATGTTCCAAAAAATGATAGATAGGGCGAAGATCGCTTAGTAGTGTTTCTAGCAAAACGGTTTGCTCCGGCTTCTCGTCTTGATTAGCACCGTCGGTATTAACATTAAGTACATGCAACTCGGCCTCAAAGTTTTTAACCAGATCGCGAATAATTCGCGTGGGGGTGGTCGCTATTACCTCTTTACAGTCACAAGCAAATCCAATTTTTTTAATTCCTTTACCAAATGTCTTTCCGGGAGGCACACAGATAACGGGTACATGCAGATGTCGAATAGCACTAAGCGTATTGCTTCCAAATACCACTCTTTCAAACCCCGATGCTCCCTTGGTGCCCATCACTACGGCAAAGGGTCTTATTTTTTCGCAGATCGCTTCGAGTTCATCGGTTACGTTTCCCAGCCGGGTTTCTGCATAGATCTTTTGCTCGGGGAGTAAAATCTTTCTTGTCAAATCCTTTAGTTGCTCCATTCTTTTTTCGGCCGCATGTCGGAGTTCGTCTACTGATACCAGTACAATGGGGGCATCCGTATAGCTGACCGGTACCTGATACACATGCAGTAATAGCAGATGGGCCTTGACGGAGTTAGCCATTTCGATCGCATAATGTAATGCGTTGGTTGCAATGGCAGAAAAGTCGGTAGGAACAACGATCGTTCTCATGTGCTGCTGTTTCTTTTAAAGATAAAAGCAGTTATCTCGCTAGCACATGACGAAGATCAGCGAGCCGGCTGATTGTTGCCGGTTGTGCGCAAAAATGTAGAGAGACGTTCACGCAGGTTCTCTCGGATGTTGAGATAATATAGATTGATATCTCCTATATGGTAGTTATCGGTTCGGTACAGAAAGCTGCCCGGAAAGTGAGGACGATACGAATACAACACACCATTTTGAATCTGAGCATCAGCAGTCCTTTTATAGATCTTGTTAAATCGCGTTAATACAGATCCCTTATTAGCCTGTCTCGACACAAAGCTTGTATCTATTTTCCAACTTAGCGGATTGGTTACAATCAGTGAGGCCGAGCGCTCTTGCTCTTTTTTAACCCAAGGCGCCTCGTAGCCCATCTTAAAGGTGCGCCAACTACACACGCAATTTGTTTGTGTTGGCTCCGCGCAGGCGCGAAGAGATGTAAAGCTGTTTTTTTCGAGGGGCCAACCTACTACATATGCGACCACTAGTTGTTGTTGTAATGGTTTGTTGTCGAAAAATTCTTTTAGCAATTCAATAGCCATCAATGCGCCTTGGCTATGCGAGGCGATGATGATAGGACGACCGTTATTGTCGTGTTGCAAATAGTAACGAAAAGCATTGCGCACATCAGAGTACGCGAGTTGCAAGGCTTGTACGGCGAGTGCCGAATCGGCTCCATAGAAATTTCCGATATGCGCCTGGCGGTAGCGCGGACTAAATACCCGGCTTTGTTGATTAAAGGTGCTGGCCTGAAACAGTATGGTCGAGTAATCTGTCTTGGCATTTATATAATCGTCATCGATTGCTGCGTTGGAGCGGGCCGCTTCTTTTTTGTCGGTAAAGGTGGTGGGGTGCAGAAAGAATACATCGGCTATGGTGTCTCTAGTCTCAGATCTAAGCGGCCGGGGAATGCTGTCGGAGGGATCTTTTTTATTGGGATGGGCAGCCCAGTAATCCAGGTTGGCATAGTCAGGCTGACCGTTCGGACTCTTGAAAGGGTATAAAGACCGGTAAGATTGATATTTATCGGCACAACCAAAAAGGCCTAAAACAAGGGTAAAAAGGGGCAAAAATGATAAAATTCGACTCATATTGGACAAAAATCGGCAAAAAATGTGGGATTTATGGATTTCGTTGATTAAGCTTTAAAAATAATGTAGCAAAACTTTTATAAAAAAGGTACTTTGTTATGCATAGTACTATTATTTATTCCATATCTTTGGGCCGTTAATAGATATTACAACTATGAATATAGACAATACGCAAAGCCAGATGCGTAAAGGTATACTGGAGTTTTGCATTCTTTCGGCCATCAAAAGAGGAGAAGCGTACCCCGGGGATATCGTCGATGAATTACGATCGGCCGGTTTACAGATTTTAGAGGGTACGCTCTACCCGCTACTGACCCGACTTAAAAATGCGGAGATGCTATCGTATCGCTGGGTCGAAAGTCCTTCGGGGCCGCCCCGTAAATATTTTTCGCTCACCGAAAAAGGGCAACTCTTTTATAAAGAGCTTGAACAAACCTGGAAAGAACTTTCCGAAGCGGTCAATAAGGCCACCTCGCCAAAACCCACCAATCTTTAATATAACCCAGTATCATCCCCCCGAACAATAACCGTAATCAGCACGCACATGAAAAAGATCATCACCATCAATTTAAGCGGCCGGATTCTTCCTATTGAGGAACCCGCCTTCGAACAATTGCAATCGTA
>CANGYW010000029.1 GCA_947458335.1 Chitinophagaceae bacterium
AGTCCATCCACAAAAATATTTTTTAGCAGTGCATTGCTGGCAATCAACTCCTCTAGTTTCGCTCTTCGTGCGATAGCATTGTATTCGATGTTGGGTAAACGCAAGGTGAACAGCGCGTTTCGGTGCCGAAAATCGTAACCCCAGGCAGCGCTGTACGACGATAGATTAAAGAGTTCTCTTCTTTCGGTATTGGCCACGTTAAAGGACAATACCGATTTAAAATTTTCTCTCCATGCCCTAGGCAGCCAGTTAGCGCGGGGAATGGCGCGTGGAAAATAGAGGTTGTGGGTAATGGCGAGCTGGCGGGTTTGAATAAAGTTAATGTCGTTGACGCGGTCGCGTCCGGTTTCTACTCCGAACCGAACACTGGTGTTCGATTGAATGGCCCTGCGGGCCCAATTCCGATTTTGCAATCCGAGGTTAAGGGCAATACCAAACAGGTTACCCGATATCAAACTTTGGTTGCTACTTCCTTCGAGTGTTGCGTTATTGCTATACTTCCGTGCAGGAGTTAGCCGTATCAGCAGGTCGGTGGTATCGGAGCCCGGTCTTGAGCGGGGTTCTATGTTGATGAGGCGCCAAGCACCCATGGCGCTGAGTTGATTTAGGGTCTTAAAATAGTTACGCTGGTCATAGAGATCGCCTTTGTAAAAAAAGATCTTCTCTCTAAAAATACTCGGATGGAATAGGGGTCGATAAGAGATCAGCTGTAGTCCACTACGGGTAAGTGTTTGGGCGTTAAGTCCAGCCGTGTCGCTGGTAAAATCCGGATAGATATCGATTGAGCCGATAAAGTATTTCGTCAGTTTGCTGCTGTCAAATCCAGGGCGCAGCCTGATTTCAAGATTAGCTTTGGGATGTAGCCGCTTGTTGTCGATATCGGCCAATATGCGTAGTTGCTCAAGGGGGTCCGTTGTGGGAGCCAACAAACGAACATCGAGCGTATCCCACACACCTAGCAGCTCTTCGCGCGTAAAGCGCAAGTAACCGTTGTTGCGATAGAGGTCGACCAGTCGATCTAACTCGGCAGAGATCGATGTTTTAGAAAAAGGTTCTCCTTTTTTGATCTTACTTTCAGCAAGCGAAGACAGGGTAAGGCTTTGTAGGGCTTCGTTACGAATGGCGTAGCGCACCGAGTCGAGTACCACCTGCGGTCCGGGCGTTACCTGAAAATGAACAGAAGTTCGCAACTGATCCTTTCCCACAGGCTCTACGATGGTGTCGTAGTGAATCTGTCCCAGAAAATAACCCTGCGATCCTAATAGGTTTTGCATGTAAAGAATGGAGCGTTCTACAGCGGTGCTGTCAAAGACCGGTGGGGTTTGTATCTCCTTTACAAACAGCTTTGAGACGGAACGTACCGTAAGGCTGTCATCTAGTTGATCTTTTAGGCGATCCTCGAGGTTCTGTCGCGCCTCATCCGTGAAGTTTCCATTGACTTTTATAGTAGTTTTGAATACAAAGGGTTTTCCTTTTGGATAGTTCTTCGGAATCACCCCGCAAGCACCCAGCCCCAAAAGGATGACTGTCGAGAGTAGTGCGAACGCCAACGAAAACCGGGAGGGCTTGCCTTCGTGCATGAAAAAAAATTATGCTAGTTAAGTCAGTTATCAAAGATATTCAAAGTTTAGCCCTTAAAAAATATAGAGAGCAGACAGGTTGCTATTTAGCAGAGGGGCCAAAGCTGGTCGAGGAGCTGTTACTCTATCATCAACAGCAGCTCGTTTCTCTTTACGCCTTGCCCGAATGGATTGAGATGCATCAAAAGCGGTGGCCATCTGTGGCAGTGACGTCTATCACCGAAGCTGAATTAACCAGAATTTCTCAGTTGCAAACACCGCACCAAGTGTTGGCGGTAGTCCGATTGCCTCACCACGAGGCTCCTGTGGCAGCCAGTCGTTTTACGCTGGTCTGTTGTGGCTTACAAGATCCCGGTAACCTGGGAACCATTATCAGAACTGCCGATTGGTTTGGGGTAGATCAGATCGTGTGTAGCCGCGATACGGTCGATTGCTTTAATCCTAAAGTTGTGCAGTCTACGATGGGCAGTATTTTTAGAATGCCGGTGCATTACGTAGAACTTGAGTCATGGCTGAATCGTTCAGGAAACGTAACGATACTGGCTGCTACAATGGAGGGCAAAGATGTTCGTACCCTATCTCCACTCCAAGAGGCCATTCTGCTGGTAGGAAACGAATCGGCCGGTATTCCCGCCTCGCTGCTACAAAAAGCCAATCAGTTAGTTTCCGTTCCGGGAAAAGGAAAGGTTGAATCGCTGAATGCTTCGGTGGCCGCGGGCATCTTGCTGTCTTATCTCAGGTAAAGCGTATGGCTTTTACTGGACTGATCTTTTTGACCAGCCAAGACGGAATTAGTAATAATAAAAATGAGCTAACCATAGTGCCAGCTGCTATGGTGATTACCTGCCAGGGGATGATTTTGACAGCCGCTTTGTCTACGAAGTAAGCAGCTTCATCGAGGGTAATAAATCCGGTTTTTTCTTGCAGCCACAGTAGTACTAATGCAATCGAGGTGCCGATGAGTACTCCCCGTATTGTAATCCAGAGCCCAAATCGTAAAAAAATTCGCTGCACGAGCCAATCGGTGGCTCCCATAGCCTTGAGAATACCAATCATTTTGATTCGTTCGAGTACTAAGATGAGTAAACAGCAGATCAGATTGATTAGAGCTACTACCGTCATAAAGCCGATCAGTACATTGCGTGTAAGATCTTGCATTTGCAACCAGTCGAAGAGTTGTGGTGAAACTTCTTTTACCGAAATAGCATCCCAGGTAGCCGGAAAATCGGGCAAAGCGTAGAGTGTGTTGGCGGCTTGCTCCATGGTGCGCGGGTCGTTTAAAAATAACTCGTAACCACCTACCTGATCGGGATCCCATTGATTGAGCTGGCGGATCAGTTTTATGTCGCCAATGGCAAAAAGCTGATCATAATCTTCGATACCTGTTTTGTAAATGCCTGACACGCGCATTTTTTTGGCAGCAGGTGCACTGCCCTCTCTAATAAAATACAGTAGAAGCGAATCTCCCGTCTTTACTTGCAACCGCTGCGCGCTATACCGGGAGAGTAGCAAATCGCGGCTGAATCCGCTATCTGTTAGGGCGGGGAGCCCCCCTTCTTCTAAAAACGGAGCCAGCTGTTTGAACTGCTCGGGGCGGTCGAGCCCCTTTAGCATAACTCCTTCCATTTGCTCGCGGGTCTTGAGCAGCCCGTAGCGAGTAGCGAAGGGATGTACGGAGTGTACGCCAGGTTGTTGCCGAAGGGTTTGTAGCAACGCTTCGTTATGACGAATAGGGATTTCTTCGGCAATAATGGCTTTGCCGGGCTGTTTTTCTTGAATACGAATGTGCCCCCAAAAACTAAATACCTTTTCGCTGATCCGCTGCTGAAAGCCCTCGGCTAGTGCCACAGTGATGATCATCACGGCTACGCTTATAATAGTAGCGCCTAACGAAATGCGTATCACCAAGCCCGAGAAACGATTGGTTGGGCTGGCTTGAATTCGGTCGGCTATAAAGGAAGCTGTGTTCATAGGGCGAGATAGCGACTCAAAAATAAGCGCCTCCGACTAGAATTACTGCTCCTTTTTTAGCTACTTTGCTTTTCAAGTAAAATGATGATGCGCTCAATTTTTTTTATTTACCTGTTGCTGGCTGCTTTTTTGTTGCGTGCCCAGGCTCCTGAGAGAATCGTTCGGCCTTTTATTCGATCTGTAAAGTTGTTTAAAGCGGGTGATCAGACCGCATCTCCGGTTCTTTATCTGGGACAGCCCGATCAGTTAGAGCTTCATTTTGATGACACCGAGGGTGCCCTAAAAGCCTATTACTACACTTTGCAGCTCTGCAATGCCGACTGGACCGAAGCCCGCCTTCCTGCTTTCGATTATCTGAAAGGGTTTATTACACAGCGTATTCAAAACTACCGGGTCTCTTCTGGCGTGCAGACTCGATATATGCACTACCAAACGCTAATTCCGGAGAGAAACAGTGGTCCTACCCGGGGAGGCAATTATTTGTTAAAAGTTTTTTTAAACGATGATACCTCGCAACTGGTTTTTACGCGCCGGGTGGTTGTGGTTAATAAAAAAGTATCCGTGATGGCTCAGGTATTACAGCCTTTCAACGCCAATTTCTTTTTAACCCATCAGCGATTAACTATTGGGGTAACCCCGCAGCAGTTACCCATCAATGCTATCTCTCCTCAAGAGATCAAGGTAGTTATTACTCAAAACGATCAATGGCATACAGCGCGCATGCTTACTCGACCAACGATCTTTCGCGGCAATTTTTACGAGTACAGTGACGAGGAGCAGACTTTGTTTGCTGCCGGACAGGAGTGGCGCTGGTTCGATTTGCGTAGTATGCGATTGCGCGGAGAGCGTATTCAGCGGATCGTAGACAGCGATACCAGTGCGCGTACCGATGTCTTTGTTCAGACCGATACGGAGCGGGTTGGGCAGCTGTATTTGTTTTATCGCGACTATAATGGCAAATACCTGATAGAAAATATAGACAACCCGTTGCCACACACGCAGGGAGAGTATGGCTGGGTGCATTTTTCGCTGCGCCCTCTTGGGGGGCGTCGCTACAACGATAAAGAGGTGTTTGTAACAGGTGAATGGAGCGGATATGAACTTACCGACGCCTATAAGATGGAATTTGATGTCGCACAAGGATTGTATAAAAAAGCTATTTACTTAAAACAGGGGTTTTATAACTACGGATATTTAACTCGTTCGGTTCTGGGTGCCGATCAGCAGCCCAGCTTTGAGTATACCGAGGGAAATTTTTGGGGAACGGAGAATGAATATTCGGTGTTCGTTTATTTTCGGCCTTTTGGAGCTCGTGCCGATGAGTTAATTGGGTACGCCCGCGTACGATCCGGGTTTCAGCGTTGATTGATAATTGCTATCTTTGCAATGGCAGGTCTTACACGACCAGCTCCTGCTGAACCCTCCCAGGGCCGGAAGGCAGCAAGAGTAGGTGGTTGAGCGGTGCGATGTAATCAGCCTGCCATTTTTTTTACCTTTATCCAAATCTGTTTTCATGAAATTTTTTATTGATACCGCTAACCTGGCGCAGATCAAAGAAGCAAACGAACTCGGTATTCTTGATGGCGTTACTACCAACCCATCCTTGATGGCTAAAGAGGGGATCAAAGGAGAAAAGGCGGTAATGGATCATTACCGCACCATTTGCGAAATGGTCAATGGCGATATCAGCGCCGAAGTAATTAGTACCGATTTTGCTGGTATTGTCGAGGAGGGTAATAAGTTAGCAGCCATCCATCCAAACATTGTGGTAAAAGTGCCCATGATCAAAGATGGCATTAAGGCTATACGTTATTTTAGCGAAAAAGGAATTCGAACTAATTGTACTCTTGTATTCTCGGCCGGACAAGCGATCTTGGCTGCCAAGGCCGGAGCTACCTACCTTTCTCCCTTTATCGGTCGACTCGACGACAGCAATTGGGATGGAATAGAGTTGATCTCGCAAATTGCACATATCTATTCCGTGCAAGGGTTTAAGACCGAAATACTGGCAGCCTCTATTCGTACGCCACTTCATATTGTAAAATGTGCCGAGGCCGGGGCTGATGTCTGTACCTGTCCCCTTGATTCCATCACCGGTTTATTAAAGCATCCTCTTACCGACATTGGGCTGGCTAAGTTTTTAGAGGATGCTAAAAAGACACTCGGATAATTTAACTCAATTATCATGAAGCTCTCCCGATTGCTGGTTCTTTTTGTGGCAGCGGTAAGCTTTATTTTGGCAGAGCCGCTCGCTGCTCAAAAGGGCAAGGGACTGCATCACCGGGCATTATTGGTAGATACGCATAATGACTGCCTGAGTGGTCAGACCTTAGCCGGAAGAGACCTGGCCGCCTCTTTAAAGGAGGGGCACAGCGATTATTATCGCTTTAAGAAGGGAGGGGTGGATGTTCAGTTCTTCTCTGTATTTACCGGAGAGACCGCCCGTACTTCACTTGGTTATTATCACGATGCCATAGAAGAGATAGACTCCCTCAATCGTCTGGTACTTCGTCATCCCGATAAATTCAATTTTGCCACTTCTTATCGGGAGGTCAAGCGAAGGGCCCATCGCCGGCGCGTGGTGGCTATGATTGGGGTAGAGGGTGGACATATGATAGAGTCTGACCTCAATAAACTAGATAGTCTATCCGCTCGCGGTATGCGTTATTTGACGCTTACCTGGAATAATAGCACGGAGTGGGCCACCAGTGCTCGCGATGAGAGCGGGGCGGGTGCTGCACTGTTACAAAAAGGCCTTAGTGAGTTTGGAAAAAATGTTGTTCGTCGCCTTAACGAGTTAGGCGTTATCGTTGATCTCTCGCATGTAGGGGAGCAAACCTTTTATGATGCTTTGGCGGTAACCACAAAACCTGTTTTGCTAACGCATAGTTCCGTATGGAGTATTTGTCCTGTTTTTCGCAATGCAAAAGATGAGCAATTGCTGGCCCTCAAAAAAAATGGCGGGGTTATCTGTGTAAATTTTTATCCTGCTTTTATTAGTAAAGAGTTTGTGGCGCAGCAGCGCTATTGGAGTGGGGCGGGAAAAGATTCCATATTTGCTATTGGGTCCTCGTCCGATACGGCTAAAGCCCGCGGTCAATGGCAAGCTGCCATGGCAGCGGCCCTCGATAAAGCTCGACCGGGTATAGGCGAGGTGGCAGACCATATCGACTATATCGTTAACCTAATTGGCATCGATCATGTTGGCATAGGGGCCGACTTTGATGGTATCGGGTTTGTACCCCGCGGTCTCGAAGATGTCAGTAGCTACCCCCGCCTCACAGATGAGTTAATCCGGCGAGGGTATTCCAATTCGGCTATCAAAAAAATTCTCGGAAAGAATGTGCTGAGAGTAGTCAAGGCTAACTGTCCTTAACCACTCTGCGCTCTTACTCTCTAGTAACGAATTTACCTTACTCGTTTAACGTAAGAACAGCATCTCTCTATACTTGGGCAGATACCACTCCTTGTCATCGACCAATAGTTCCAATTTGTCTACATGGTATCTAATCTCATCAAAGAAACTATCCTTGACCTTTTGCTGATAGGCGATAGCCTTTTCTCGAGTATTGGAGAGTTTGTTACAGCTTTTGCGGGCCTCTATCATCTTTTCGACCAGATCGCTGGTCTTGTTAATGTGGGTCGAGATCTCGTTGAGTATTTGTAACTGGTTGGCAAAACCCGATTCTTTGATGCCCGCCTCTTTAAGTCCGCGAATATTAGAGGCTAACAAATTTTGGTACCGAATGGCTGCAGGTAGTACATGGCTGGTGGCCAGTTCTCCCATCATGCGGCTCTCGATTTGTACTTTTTTGATATACTTCTCGAGCTCGATTTCGTGGCGAGCTTCGAGCTCTTGGTGTGAGTAGATGCCGTTATCATGAAAAAGATTCTTGGCTTTTTCGGTTACCATGGCATCAAGCGCCAGTGGTGTGGTCTTTACATTGGGAAGACCACGTTTGGCAGCCTCTTTTTCCCAAGCCTCGCTGTATCCGTCGCCTTCGAATAAAACTTTTTCGCTTTTGATGATATACTCGCGAATCACTTGCATGATGGCGATCTCTTTCTTTTCTCCTTTTTCTATTAGCCCATCTACCTCTTTTTTAAAGTCGCGCAAGGTTTGTGCCATGATGGTGTTGAGCACTGTCATGGGGTTGGCGCAATTGGCAGATGATCCTACGGCACGAAACTCGAACTTGTTTCCTGTAAATGCAAAAGGAGAGGTGCGGTTACGATCGGTGTTATCCATCAATAACTCGGGAATGCTCTTGTGAATATCGATCTTTAATAAGCTCTCGTCGGTTTCATCCATGCCGGCAGACACTCTCTCTTTAACGTCATTTAGTACTTTGCTTAAATACTGTCCAGTAAATACCGAAATAATAGCGGGTGGAGCCTCATTGGCACCGAGACGGTGATCGTTGGGAGCCGAAGCGATCGAGGCCCGTAGCACATCTGCATAATCGTGCACGGCCTTTATCGTGTTGACAAAAAAGGTCAGGAACATCAGGTTGGTCTTTGGCGTTTTACCAGGAGCCAACAAATTGACACCAGTATCGGTGGCCATGCTCCAGTTGTTGTGCTTACCACTGCCATTGATGCCCGCAAAGGG
Source organism: Chitinophagaceae bacterium (assembly GCA_947458335.1). GTDB lineage: Bacteria > Bacteroidota > Bacteroidia > Chitinophagales > Chitinophagaceae > JJ008. The sequence continues at coordinate 8,164 of CANGYW010000029.1, forward strand.
TTTTTCGTGTAACAGCACGCGCAGGTTGTGGCGACGGGCCACTCGCTCCATAACGTCCATCAACAGTGAATTGTGGTCTACAGCTACACTTACTTCTTCGAAGATGGGGGCGCACTCAAATTGCGCAGGGGCCACCTCGTTATGACGAGTACGAAGAGGGATGCCCAACTTGTACGATTCGTTCTCAAAGTCACGCATATAGGCGTAGACGCGTTCGGGTATAGAGCCAAAGTAATGATCTTCTAGTTGTTGATTTTTGGCAGACGAATGGCCAAACACGGTACGACCGGTCATTAAAAGATCGGGTCGAGCATTGAACAATGCCTCGTCCATTACAAAATATTCTTGCTCCCATCCTAACGTTACGGTGACCTTGCTTACGTTCTTGTCGAAGAAGTTGCATACGTCTGTGGCTGCCTTGCTGAGTGCCTCTGTTGCTTTTAAAAGCGGCGCTTTATAGTCTAGCGATTCACCGGTGTATGATACAAAGATGGTGGGTATGCAAAGTGTTTTTCCATTTCCTATCTCAATGACAAAGGGAGGAGAAGAAGGGTCCCATGCCGTATAGCCGCGCGCTTCGAAAGTGGCACGGAGTCCTCCACTTGGAAAAGAGGAGGCATCGGGTTCTTGTTGAATAAGGGCGGCTCCGTCGAACTCCTCAATGGCGGTTCCATCGCTTTTAAGTGTAAAGAAAGAGTCATGCTTTTCTGCAGTTGTTCCCGTTAGCGGTTGAAACCAGTGTGTGTAGTGTGTTACTCCTTTTGTTTCTGCCCAGGCACGCATACCATTGGCGATCTGGTTAGCCATTTCGCGATCAATTTTATGTCCTGCCTTAACGGAGGCTCTGAGGCTTTTATAGGCCTCGTCACTCAGAAACTCGCGGGCTGTCTTCATGGTAAAGACGTTCGAGGCAAAAAAGGTAGTGGTCTTATTGGGGGCTCCTACCAGAGCAGTGCTTTTGTCTGTTAATTGGCGAATGGCATCAAAACGAAGAGACATATGTAATAGTTTTGGGCAAAGCAACATAATTTATCTTATAAATCAAATTTTTTAACCTAAACTGCCTAAAAAGTGTATTTTTTGTGCATATACAATGAATATTTAGCGTGTTTAATCAAAAATATGTAACATTATTAAAAAATATAATGTGTAGTGAAAGAGAACAACTTTTACCCCATGGCCAGCTCGTATCATGTAGCTTTGTGCACCAATTGACACTAACCCCATGAACGTCACCGTTTCTACTGCCCAACAGCTTCGCCTGACGGCCGAAGAATTCGATTTGATTTGCCAGAAATTAGGCCGCACTCCCAACTTTAATGAATTATGTGCTTTTTCGGGAATGTGGAGCGAGCACTGTAGCTATAAGAATTCCATCAAGTGGTTAAAGACTTTGCCTCGAGAGGGGGGGCGCATGCTGGTAAAAGCCGGCGAGGAAAATGCAGGATTGATGGATATTGGAGATGGCTTAGGCGTGGTGTTTAAAATCGAATCGCACAATCATCCCTCTGCCATTGAGCCTTTTCAGGGAGCTGCTACAGGCGTGGGAGGAATCCATAGAGATATTTTTACTATGGGCGCACGCCCTATTGCCGCGCTTAATTCGCTGCGGTTTGGTCAGCTTGACGATGAGAAGACCAAACACTTGCTCGCTGGGGTTGTACATGGTATTGGTCATTATGGAAATTGCTTTGGAGTACCTACTGTTGGTGGAGAGATTTATTTTGATGCTAGCTATCAGACCAATCCGCTGGTCAATGCGATGAGCGTGGGTATTGTTAAGGCAGGTAAGACCATCTCTGCCACTGCCGCCGGAGTGGGTAATCCAGTAATGTTCGTTGGAAGTGCTACCGGAAAGGATGGAATAGGGGGTGCCTCTTTTGCCTCCGCCGATATTACGGCCGAAAGTGCACAAGAATTACCCGCCGTTCAGGTAGGCGATCCATTTCAGGAAAAGAAATTACTTGAGGCTTGTCTGGAGGTAATCGAGACAGGAGCAGTTGTAGGCATGCAAGATATGGGCGCGGCTGGCATTATTTGCTCAACGGCCGAGATGAGTGCCAAAGGAGGCGTGGGTATGCGCATTGACCTCGATAAGGTACCAACGCGGCAGCCCAATATGAAGACCTGGGAGTTGTTATTGAGCGAGAGTCAAGAACGAATGCTATTAGTGGCCCAAAAAGGGCAAGAACATAAGGTCAGAGAAGTATTTGAGAAATGGGATCTGCCTTGCTCGGTTATTGGAGAAGTAACAGCCGATGGTATCTTGAATTTTTATATGCATGGCCAACTAGAGGCTTCTATACCCGCGCACGAGTTGGTGTTGGGAGGAGGAGCTCCTCAATACGATAGAGGATATGAGCGTCCGGCCTATTTTGACCAGATCTCTTCTTTCGATCCATCCGCTATCTCACTGCCCGCCGATCTGCGTAGCACAGCTGAAAAACTCATCGCATTGCCTACGATCGCATCTAAACGCTGGATCTATCGTCAATACGATAGTATGGTCGGAACGGCAAATACTAATACTAATGCACCCTCCGATGCGGCTGTGATTGCCGTAAAGGGAACCGCCAAGGGTCTGGCGGTTACAACCGATTGCAATAGCCGCTATGTATATGCCGATCCACGAAAGGGCGCCATGATCGCGGTAAGCGAGGCGGCACGAAATATTGTTTGCTCCGGAGGTGTTCCGCTGGGCGTGACCAACTGTCTCAATTTTGGCAATCCCTACGATGCGGGAGTTTACTATCAATTTACCGAAGCTATTCAAGGTATGGGCGAGGCTTGTCGCAAATTCGATACGCCTGTTACGGGAGGTAACGTAAGTTTTTATAACCAGAATCCCGATGGTCCTGTTCATCCAACACCAACCATCGGCATGGTAGGTTTGCTGGAGCAAATCGACAGCAAGATGACCTTGGGTTTTAAGAACGAAGATGACGAGATTTATTTGCTTGGAGCTACTACTAACGATCTCGGCTGTTCCGAATACCTGCATCGTATCTGCGGGGTTACCCATTCACCAGCACCTTATTTTGAATTGGAGGGGGAGTATGCGTTGCAACAATTAGTAGCCTCGCTAATCAACGCCAAGCTTATTGCCAGTGCTCATGATGTAAGCGAAGGAGGTCTCATGACCACCTTGCTCGAAAAAAGTTTTGTATCCGGCAAGGGCTTTACGGTAAAGAGTATTGAGCGAGCTATGGACGGTAAACCGCTTCGTGCCGATGCCTGTTGGTTTGGCGAAGGTCAAAGCCGGGTTGTGGTTAGTGTGCCAGTGGCTCATCGAACAGCATTTTTACAGCATGTAGCTAAGGGACCGGTTCCGGTTACTCTACTGGGTCGAGTAGAAGGGCATACGGTCTGCATCGATGGTCAGTCTTGGGGAGCGGTTAGCGAGTGGCAGCACCGTTACGATACCGCTATCGAAGCACAACTTTAGGTTTGTGCAAAAGATCTGCATAGGGCAACGTAAATAATCCCTTACCTTTACATGACCTCCTGTACTTTCCCTTAACTACTTTATTAAGGCCCCAAAAAGTGCCCGCAGGTCAATTGATTAGTTGATTCGACTGAATAAAATTGATGCTGCATGTCTAAGTTTATTTTTGTGACCGGAGGGGTTACTTCTTCGTTAGGAAAAGGAATTGTAGCGGCCTCGCTGGCCAAGCTTTTGCAGGCGCGAGGTCTTCGCGTTACTATCCAAAAATTCGATCCTTACATCAATGTCGATCCCGGTACGCTCAACCCTTACGAGCATGGCGAATGTTATGTAACAGAAGATGGAGCCGAGACGGATCTCGATCTGGGACACTACGAGCGATTTTTAAATATCTATACGTCACAAGCTAATAACGTTACTACCGGAAGAATCTATCAAACCGTTATCAACAAAGAGCGTGAAGGGGCTTTTTTAGGCAAGACCGTGCAAGTGGTTCCTCATATCACCGACGAGATCAAGCGCCGCATGAAATTATTGGGGCAATCGGGCGAATTTGATGTGGTGATCACCGAGCTGGGAGGCACCGTGGGTGATATCGAGAGTTTGCCATTTGTGGAGTCAGTGCGTCAGCTACAATGGGAACTTCCGGAAGAGGATACAGTGGTGGTGCATCTTACCCTCATTCCTTACCTCAAGGCGGCCAAAGAGCTCAAGACGAAACCTACGCAGCATAGTGTCAGAATGCTAAGCGAAGAAGGGGTACATCCTGATATTATCGTGTGTCGAACCGAACGATCCTTGAGTCCTGATCTAAAGCGCAAAATTGCCCTCTTCTGCAATGTTAAGCCAGAAGCGGTCATCGAGGCCGCTGATGCTAGCACCATTTACGAGGTGCCGGTACTCATGATGCGCGAGGGCCTAGATACCATCGTGCTAAAGAAGTTAAATCTTACCGCTACGCGGGAGCCCGATCTCTCTAAATGGAAACTTTTTTTAGATAAGCTCAAATACCCCAAAGGAAAAGTATCCATAGGGTTGGTTGGTAAATATATCGAGCTGCAAGACGCCTATAAATCCATTTTGGAATCATTTATTCATGCAGGCGCTATCAATGAGTGTCAGGTGCAGATACACAATGTTCATAGCGAATATATCACCTCCGAGAATGTTGCCGAAAAACTAACCGGTCTTGATGCGCTGTTGGTGGCTCCCGGATTTGGCCATCGTGGGGTGGAGGGTAAGATTACTGCTGTTCGTTATGCGCGTGAGAATAAACTTCCTTTCTTCGGCATTTGTCTGGGCATGCAAATGGCTGCCATTGAATTTGCCAGACATGTGCTAGGAAAGACCGGTGCGAACTCTACCGAAATGGACCCACAAACGCCGCATCCTGTCATAGATTTGATGGATGAGCAAAAGAAAGTAACTGCCAAAGGTGGCACGATGCGTCTGGGTGCCTATCCTTGTCATTTGGTGAAAGGAAGTCTGGCACATCGTATCTATGCAACAGAGCAAATCAGTGAAAGGCATCGTCATCGATGGGAATTCAATAACAATTATCTAGCCGAGTTCGAAGCCGCGGGTATGTTGGCCAGTGGAAAGAATCCTGATACCGGGCTGGTAGAGATTATCGAACTAACCGACCATCCTTTTTTTATTGGGGTGCAATATCATCCTGAATTAAAAAGTACAGTAGAGAACCCTCAACCCATTTTTGTAGAATTTGTTAAGGCCGCTTTGCAGCATGCCGCCGATCGGTTAACGCCGGCCGCTGCTAGAGCTACCTTGCTTCGCTGAGCTATCGCTCAACGGACGTTCCCTTATCTTTGTCGCCCTCTTTTACGCCAAACTACAAGGTCATGAACTTTGATCGCAACTCGGTTACTGGTTTTATTATTCTCGCTGTTCTTTTTTTTGGATACTTCTATTATACCAACGAGGAGCAAGCAGCTTATAACAAGGCCAAGGCCCGGCAGCAATTTGTAGCCGACTCCATAGCAAAGGCTAACCGGCCAGTGGTAGATGAGGCGACCCTTCGTGCAGATACGTTAAGAGCCGACAGTCTTAACAGAGTGGCATCTGCTGGTCATTTTACGAATGCTGTTTTGGGTACCCCACAGGTGATAACGCTGGTCAATAACGTAATGAAAGTGTCTTTCACTACGCGCGGAGCACAGGTGGCCGATGTGCAGCTCAATGGGTTTGGGCAACACAAAGACAGTGCACGCGTGGTACTGGCCAAAGGGCTTTACAATCAGCTTAGTTATGCTATCAAAACAGGCCCCAACAGCACAGCTCAAACAGCCGATCTGTTTTTTACGCCGGCGACGGTAACTACCGGATCGGATGGAAGTCAAACCCTCCGTTTATCGCTGGTAGCTGCCGATAGTGCCGCACACACTTCGCTCACGCACGTGTACACCATACATCCGGATAGTTACCTAATTGATTTTTCTATCGAGATGCAGGGTACGGAAAGACTGTTATCGCAGGGGCTGCTTGCGCTTCAATGGCAATACGAGGCTTTTAAGCAAGAAGAAGATATTGCTTACGAAAAGCAGAATACGCAAGTAGGTTTCGAAGAGGGGGGCGAGTTCGACTATTTTACCATTGGAAACAGAACAGAGGTGCCCTTTACAAATCCGGTATCTTGGTTAGGGGTTCGCCAACGTTTTTTCTTTGCGGCCTTAGCGGCAAAAAATTCTTTTACATCGGGTCAATTGTCTTGGACTTTGCCGAACGACTCGTTGGGAGTTGTTATTCGAAGCACCGCTGCGCTAAAGATGCAACTGCCCGCTAGCGGAGCGGCCAAGGCCGAATTGAATCTCTACTATGGTCCCTCCGACTATCAAGTGCTCAAGAAAATGCCCTACGGTTTTGATCGCATTGTAAATCTGGGTCAGGGCGTGTATGCCTTTGTGCGTCCGATCAACAAATATATTATTGTACCCATCTTTGATTTTATGCGCAACCTGAGTGGCGCTAATCTGGGGTTGGCCATTGCACTGTTGACGCTGTTTATACGGTTAGTGACCTCTCCGCTTACCTACTCGAGTTACCTGAGTGGTGCCAAGATGAAAGCCTTGCGCCCCGAGATCAACAAGCTCAAAGAAAAATTCGGAGACGACCAGCAATCCATCAGCATGGAGCAGATGAAGTTGTTTCGGGAGGCTGGTGTCAATCCGCTGGGGGGGTGTATTCCTGCCTTGTTACAGATTCCGATCTTCTTTGCACTATTTAGTTTTTTCAATTCTGAGATTGCATTACGAGGTGCCTCATTCTTGTGGGCGCAGGACCTGTCTGCCTATGACGCTCCCTTACGATTTGGGTTTTATATCCCGCTCTTTGGCGATCACCTGAGCTTGTTCAACTTGCTGGCTACCCTTACGAGCCTGCTCATCTCTGTGTATAGCATGAGCATGAGTCCCGATCAAAGCAATCCGGTCATGAAGTACATGCCTTATATCTTTCCGTTCTTCATGTTATTCTTTTTTAATAACCTCCCCTCGGCCCTTACGTGGTATTACACTGTTTCGAACCTGATTACGCTGGCCATGCAATTTGTGATTCAAAATTATATTATCGATCACGACAAGATCTTGGCTCAGATACAGGAAAATCGAAAGAAGCCTAAGTCAAAGTCTAAATGGCAGCAGAAGCTCGAGGAGTTGCAAGAGCAACAAAAAAAATTAAAAGACCGAAAATAATTGCAGTAATTTACTGTGTCTAATCGGTAGGGGCTGATGAACATTAAGTTGCTTTTGGTGATTTGTTGTGTGCTGTTTGTTGGGGATGTTTCCCTACAAGCACAACGTAGACTTTCCGAGGCGACCTTAGTCTATAAGGTTCAAATGCTAGAGACAGATAGCTTGACTGGAAATTCCGGCGTTGCAGAGGAGGCCGTCAGCACTTGTTATCTGAAAGGAGCCAATAGCCGGACCGATCTGGTTACATCTGTTGGCAAACAGTCCACCATTTTTATCAGTAAGTCCCCACAGGTGGTACTCTTAAAGGAGTATGGCAACCAGCGTTACCTAACTCGTCTAACCCGCGCCCAGTGGGACCAGTCTAATCAGCGATACCGCAATGCCCGCACCGAACTACAAAGTGATAGCCTTCGCATTAAGGGCTATCGCTGTTCTAAAGCGCTCATTACGCTTGCCGATTCGAGTGTTTACACTATTTGGTATACCAGCGAACTCGTGCCGCTCAATAGAGAATTTTTGCCTTTAGCCAGTGCGGTGCCTGGCCTTATCTTGTCGTTTGAAACAATGCTAGGCGATAGTAAGGTTCGCTATGAGATAGATCAGATCGTTATGGCCCCGGTACCACAATTACTGTTCGATATTCCCGAGTCAGGATATCGATTACTAGAGGTGCAATAAAAGCTTAGGGATTGCGCAGTGAGCGATTGCCCAGTTCGAGCTTCAGCTTGTTGACCAAAACGTTTTTGCGAAGCGGCAGCGTAAAGGAGTTCTTGCCGACTTGCATCGTAACATCCGTATTCAATTTAACAACGCGCTGCTGTTGCGGGGCTATTACGGTATTACCGCGAAAGTTATAACCCGATCTGAGGGTGAGAGATCCGTCAAACCCAAGAGTGCGCCCGCTCAGTAGCTTACGGGTAGCTACCGACTGTCTTTTCTTGCCGTCCCCTAAATTGGCAAACGCGGCTGCTCCAACAAAAATGAGGAGTGCCAGCGCCAGGTTTCGGGGGCTGAAAAGAAGGTGAATTATTGATTGAGCGTTTCGCATCTGTTACAAAAATACAAAACAACAAATTTGTAACAAAGTTGATTTTTTGGGCCCCTTTTTTAGGCTGGTTTTTCCATTTTTTGACCGAGTAGCTGCTATTTAAGATAAAATACACAGGTGGGGATAAAACCCTCATTCTCTGTACGATATTTTTGTAGTAAATTGTTTAAAACAAAGCAAAGGCCATGGCAGACCACACTCCCAGCGAAGAAAGAGAGGAAATGGCTGAATTGCTCAGCCAGTTCGAGCAGCTGCGCTCCGGTAGTGGGCACTCCTTTTTAGAGGAGGATGCCTTTGAGAAAATAATCGATCATTTTCAGCAAAAAGAGCAACTCGATAAGGCGTTAGAAGCCGCCAACCTGGCTGTAGAGCGATTTCCCTATTCCTGTTCTTTGCAGGTTCGAAAGGCAGATATTTTACTGGTGCATCGCCGCTATCGCGAAGGATTGCGGGTACTCGACCAGGCGCATTTGCTAGACAGTCGCGACATCAATATTTACATCTTACGTACCGATGCCTACCTGGCCCTAGATCAACAAGAGAAAGCCGTTGCTTTGCTAGAGGAGGCTCTTCAGCATTTCGAAGGAGAAGAAAGGGTTGAGTTATTGTTCGAGTTGGCCGATGTCTATGACGACTACGAAGATTTTGACAAAGTATTCGATTGTCTCAAGGGGGTTCTGGAGGTCGATCCTATCAATGAGGAGGCGCTCTATAAAATTTGTTTTTGGACCGACTTCACTGGACGCAACGAAGAAGGGATCAAGTTGCATCTTACGATCATAGATGATCACCCATATAGTGAACTGGCTTGGTTTAATCTGGGCGCTGCCTACCAGGGGCTCAAGTTGTACGAAAAATCTATTGATGCGTATAAATATGCGGTAGCTATCGAGGACAAATTCGATTATGCGTACCGCAATATGGGAGACGCCTTTATCCGACTTAGAAAATACCGGGAGGCTATCGAGGTACTTGAACGGGTGCACGAGCTGGCCAAACCCGAAGATGTGATTTATGAGGCGATAGGGTATTGTTTCGAAAAGTTAAAACAACCCGCCCAGGCCCGTTTTAATTATCGTAAGGCTTCGCACCTTCGGCAAGAGGATAGTCGAATTCTTTATAAGATTGCGTGCACCTACTTTAATGAGCAAAGCTGGGAAGCGGCCTACAAGCAAGTCGACAGCGCTATTCGCATGCATCGAAGTCAGTTTGACTACCAGCTGCTAGCCGGTGAGTGCTGTGTACAACTCGGTCGAACCAAAGAAGCAGTACAACATTTTATGCAGGCCGTGCGCGCCAAGCCGCGCAATAAGGCCGGCTGGGAATCGCTAATCCGTTGTCTTTACCAGGCCGAATGGTGGGAGGATGCCCAATTGCAAACCTCTTTGGCTCTGCAGGCCACCAAGAACAAGCCCCTTTTCTTGTATTATAGAGCTGCGGTTTTATTTGGTGCCGGACAATCCAAGGAAGGCTTGTTGCAACTCGAAGAAGCACTAAATCAAGATCCCAGATTGCTTAAGAGATTTGTATCACTGCGCCCTTCCATTTTACAAAATCCGCAGGTGGTCGATTTGCTGGCTCGCTACAAGCGAAAGGGCTAACGGGTGTATTTCGTTTTGTAATTGGCATTACATTTGCAGCTATGAATTATCATCTTTCGCAAATGCCTGACCGGCTGGCCAAACCCCGTGTATCGGGGCTCACCATGGTAATGGATAAGGGGCTTAGTACCGAAGAGGCAAAACATTTTATGAGTGTGGCCTATCCGCATGTCGACATTGTAAAGTTAGGGTTTGGCACTTCGTATGTTTCTCCCAATCTACGCGAGAAACTAGAGCTCTATCGCTCTTACGATATTCCCGTTTATTTCGGAGGCACGCTATTCGAAGCTTTTTTAATTCGTAATCAGTTCGATGATTATATAAGCGTCTGTAAAGAGTTTGGTATCTCTTATATGGAAGTTAGCGATGGGTCCATTACTATTCCGCATGCCGAAAAATGTGGCTATATAGAGAAGCTTACCCGCTACGGTACGGTACTCAGCGAAGTAGGGAGCAAAGATGCCGCGCATATTATACCGCCATATAAATGGATTGAGTTGATGAAGGCCGAGTTAGCGGCCGGCTCTAGCTATGTGATCGCTGAGGCTCGCGAGGCAGGTAACGTTGGTATTTATCGGGGCAGCGGTGAGGTGCGCGAAGGATTGGTACAAGAGATCTTGACCCAGATTGCCGGCGAAAAAATTATATGGGAGGCTCCTCAAAAGGCACAGCAATTATATTTTATCGAATTACTGGGATGCAACGCCAATCTCGGCAATATTGCTCCGACCGAAGTAATACCGCTCGAAGCCATGCGCGTGGGTCTTCGGGGCGATACTTTCCATTTTTATCTTTCGCCCAAGAGCTGATCGTATGCGTAGTTTTGGTTTGATAGGAAAACCGCTTACGCACTCTTTTTCGAAACGTTATTTTACTGAAAAATTCGAGCGCGAATCTATTGCAAACACTAGTTATGAGCTCTTCGAGTTGGACAGTATTGAGCAACTTTCCTCGTTGTTGCAAGAGCGATCCGATCTAAGGGGTCTTAACGTGACCATCCCTTATAAGCAAGCTGTATTAAAGTAC
>CANGYW010000030.1 GCA_947458335.1 Chitinophagaceae bacterium
GCTATAAAAAAGACCCGCCTTATTGAATAGTTCGGTGCCCTCTGTAAAAAAGGGCCGGTTTTCTTGAAAACGAACCTCGAAGGGAGAGAGATTCAGAATTACATTATCAGAGATTACTTGCCCAAAGTCTGGCACCAAGGTAGCATCAAACGTAAAGCTTTCATTAACACCCCATTTTACATCCATACCCCCATTGCGAAGCCATTCTTTTACTGCGCCTCGGTTGGTGGGTGTATTTCTAAATCCTGTCGTAACATAAGGCAAAAACGAAAGGCGTAGTGCCGGCTCTATATTATTAACACCCAACAGATCACCAAACTGATTAACGAAGCCGGCAATATTGGGATCTACAGGATTCCAAAAACTACTTTCGTTCAGTTTTCTGCTAAATCGTTGAAAGTTGATCCCCCATTGTTGTTGCTCGCTTTTTGAAAAACGGAGTGAGATATAGGGTATTCGCATTTCCAGCGTCCATCCATCGGGGGTAAAGGCCACATTACTCTCCCATACAGCATCCCAGCTATAATCGCTGGGTAATCCAAACATCGATTGAATGGCCGGCGAGATTCTGGCGTCCGATTGCACATTACGGCTGGTGACCACAAACTGAAATCCATTCTGGTCATCATTATATGTGTCCAGAAAAATCGAAAAATAATCTACGTCTTGACGCTGTTCCCCATCGCGGGCCGTCAGCTGTTTACGAATCGTCTTAGGGTCATCATAGTTTTTAGCGGCTACATATAGTGCTTCGTCGTCGTACAACAGCCAAACCTCTGTTCGCAGCGTGGCTGGTTTTCCAAAGTCGGGCGAATTGATAATAAAACCCGAAGCAGGGGTTGCTTGTAGCCAAACACTGTCCTTAAGTAATCCGTCTATTTTGGGAGCCAGAGAAGTACGAACAGCCGACACGGTTTTTAGTATCGTCGAAGCAGGGGTCTGCGCACGGGCGCAAAACGAAACCACCAATAAAAGAACACACAGTAAACGCTTCATGGCAGGCGCAAAATTCAGCTAATCTGGTGTAACCAGCTAATGTTTCTATTTTTTATGTAGCAATGGAGCGAAAAGCGGTTTAGTGGCGAGCGCTAGCTTACCAGCCAATCCCATAATCCTCTCCATGGTTGCTGGATCCGCCCCAGAGCGTTCCGTTTTTCCAATCAAAAAAAATCGCATTGATGGGCCCCGAAGTACGGTCATCAAAACTGAGCGTATAGCCCATTTTGATAAGTGCGTTTCGCACAGACTCGGGCGTTTTGTCGTGCAGTAAAATATTGCCGGGCTTAGGTTTTCTGTCTTTTATCTTATTGCCCCCCAGCGACAACCAGAGTTGATTACTGTTAATATTGGCCGCTTCGCAGGCTTGTTGGACCGTCATATTGAATTCGACCATATTCAAAAAAAACTGCAGTAGATTTTGATCTTGTGTATCGCCGCCCTGTACAGCAAACGAAAGAAAGGGCTTTCCGTCTTTAAGCGCGAGCGAAGGGGTAAGTGTAACACGCGGTCTTTTTCCAGGCGCAATCACATTGAAAGGGTTGATTGTAGAATCTAAAACAAAGCTTTGCAATCGTTGACTCATGCCCACGCCGGTGTTTCCCGCAATGGCTGCCGGAATCCAACCACCACTGGGGGTAATAGACACGATCCAACCTTCTTTATCGGCTGCTTCTACCGTAGTTGTGCCACGCCATAGCCGATCTTGATAGTCGGCACCTGCCTTGGCGACCGCACCGCTATCGTGTGCGGGAACAAAATTGCGTCCGTTGCTATCGCTAAGGTCAAAAGCCCGTTTCTTCAGCAATTCCGTAAATGGATTTTGCTCTTGTTGAAAAGGATAGGGGTCTCCGGGCCCGATTGATCTATCGTTTCCGGCGCTATTTAGTTGTGTGGCTCGCAGCTTAGCGTATTCTTTACTCAATAATCCCCGCATGGGCTCGACTGGAGCCACCAGTGGATCGCCGTAATAAAAATCTCTATCAGCAAAGGCCATACTCATAGCTTGATAAACCGTATGGATATAAGATGGACTGTTATATCCCATCTTTTTAAGATCAAAATTTTCTAAGATGTTGAGCGCTTGCAGTAGAGCCGGGCCTTGTGTCCACTGTTGTAATTTATATACCTCTATTCCTTTGTAATTGACCATGAGCGGTTCTTCCCAACGGGGTTTCCAATTGGCCAAATCGCTTTTGGTAATCAACCCACCTTGCTCTTGGCATCCTCTAACAAATTCATCGGCAATATCTCCCTTGTAAAAACGATCGTAAGCGGCCATAATCGCTTCTTTTCTTGAGGCCCCTTTCTTTAATGCTGTTTGTTCACTTTCTATCATTTTGGTGAGCGTCTTAAGCAGATCCTGCTGAATAAAGATCTCTCCTGCTTGCGGAGCTTCTCTAGACTCACCTAGATGCGGAAGCAATACCTTTTTACTGTAGGGCCATTCTTTAATTCGCTGTTTATTTCTTTCGATACTGTTGGCTGTTTGTGCATCAATGGGGTAGCCGGCTGCCAAGTCCATAGCCGGTGTAAGTACCTCTTTTAAACTTTTAGTACCATACTCGGCCAGCATATAACAGATACCGCCGGGCGTTCCTGGTGTTGTCGCAGCTAAGGGTCCGTACTCGGGAGGAAATTCAAACCCTTTAGCTTTAAAAAATTCGACAGTCGCCCCCGAAGGCGCAACACCCAAAGCGTTTAATGCAATTACTTTTTTTGTTTTTGGATTATAGAGCAAAGCCTGGGTTTCTCCTCCCCAACTGAGCACATCCCACATAGTACAAGTAGCCGCCAACATAGCGCAGGCTGCATCTACCGCATTTCCACCTTGCTGAAAAAGTGTTGCGCCCGCAGTGGCTGCTAACGGTTTTCCGGTAATGGCCATCCAGTTTTTGGCATGCAGCGGCGGTTTTTGTGTTTGTTGGGCTAGTGCAGTACAGACTATTGCAAAAAGCGTACAGAAGATTAAAAATTTTTTCATCGTCTTTATCTTATCTATATTCAAATGTAATATCTATTGTGCGTATAATATAGAATGGTCAAAGCTGGTATTGATATTGTTTTACAGAAGCTTCCTGAGTGGAAGCGACAACGCATTGGATTGGTAACGAACGATGCAGCACTTACGTGTCAGGGACATTTTTCGCGTACCGCGCTTTTGAACAATGGGTTTAATCTGGTCAAGATCTTTTCTCCCGAACACGGTATTTCGGCTGCCGGTGCTGATGGAGTTCCTATGCAAGATCAACTTGATCCACTTACCAAGTTGCCCGTGGTTAGTTTATATGGCGAAAAGCTGGCCCCCTCCGCTAATGATCTTTTAGATGTTGATCTTCTTCTATTTGATATTCCCGATGCCGGAACTCGTTTTTATACGTATTTGTGGACACTTTCGTATTGCTTGGAGGTCTGCGCAATGAGCCATACCCCGCTCATCGTCCTGGACCGGCCTAATCCTATTTCGGGATTATTATCGCTGGCAAGTGGCCCTTTTTTAGAAGAATCCAATTGTAGTTCATTTATTGGCAGATGGAGTATTCCGATTCGACATAGCTGTACATTGGGAGAATTGGCCTTGTATTTTAATAGCGAAAAAAAACTTAATTGCCCCCTTCAGATAATTTGTTGTGAGGACTGGGAACGTCATTGTTTTTATCCCGAAACGCAATGGAAGTTTGTGGCTCCTTCTCCTGCCTTGCAGCAGTTCGAAAATATGCTACTTTATCCTGGTACTTGTTTGCTAGAGGCCACCAATCTTCACGAAGGGCGGGGTACTGACCTGGCCTTTGCTTTGGTTGCTGCTCCGTGGTTGGATGCGATACTGTTGCAGAAATATTTAGCGTTGTACGGTGTTGTCGGTGTAGACTATAAAGCCTCTCAATTCGTATCTACTTCGGTTCGTTATACCGGCCAAGTTTGTAATGCACTTACTTTTTTCGTACGCGACCCGAAAGTCTTTGATGCAGTTTTGTTTGGGTTTTTGCTGATAAAGTGCGTTAAAGACCTTTTTCCTCTCTTTACTTGGGATAACTATCCCACGGCTGTGAATCCGACCGGGCAGCATCATCTCGATCGCTTATCTGGGGTTATTAATAGTCAAGACTGGTTCGATATTTCTATCGATGAATTTAAAATACTGATACGTGATCGGTGCGCTACTTCGAAATCTTGGAGAAGTAAAATAAAGCCATTTCTATTATATAAGCAGTAGCCAGTACAGCATAGATGTACGACTTATCTGCCAATTTCGGTAAGCCACGAAAACAACCACTCTCCAGCTTTATAGGAGGCACCAAGTAACATCGGATACGCAAAAAATAACCACACATAATCTATAATCCGTAATGTACTGAGCGCATGTGAGCCCTTTTGAATAAGCAGATTAATAAAGTCATACCAGCCAATTATGCCCCATTTGGAGATAAGGCCATTTAGCAATATTGCGGCCAGTAAGATAATCCATCCAATAAAAAAGAGTTTTATCATGGCTAGTAAGGTTATTCAGGTTGTTATAATCTGGAGTAAGATTCAGTATTTTTATTCTTATTCATTCTACAACGGTCGCTACAATATCGAACCTCGTCCCAATTTTTCTCCCATTTTTTTCGCCAAGTAAAAGGACGCTGGCATACCACACAAATCTTTTGGGGTAGATTTTCTTTTTTGACCGATTTTTTCATGCTGGGATTTTTATTGGGCCTGTATTTTCCGAACGCCGGGGCGTATCGAAAAGATACCGATCGATAGCAGTACCAACACGCCCATACCCAGCGCTGTATAGGCAATTTCCGACACATCTGCTATTCGCTTTACATATACGCCATAAAAAGCCCAGGCAACTGCAATCGCCAGAAACGGATTGGCTAGCATCTTCATAATCCAGGCGACAATAATGGCAGCGACGATTAAAATGGCCAGCGTAATAAAGACTTGTATCGAAAAGGGCATAGTAAGTTTAAACGAGACAAGCCAGGTAGTTATGTTAGCAATTGTTGCAATACAGATCCATCCAAGATAAACGCCAAAGACGATTTTTGGCAGTAGTAGCTTTTCTGCATCGGCTTGTTGATTGATGATCGCAAGCGTTGCCAATAGTGCAAACATAATGAGTAGCGACACACCGATATATTCTAGTTGCCAAGCCACGATCCAGGCACCGTTCAACGAACAACTGATCAAAAAATGGTAGCTATTGCAAAAACGGGTGCTCTTGTAGCTCGGCAGAAATTGGGCGATCAAAAAGATAACGACCAGCGTATAGATAAGGCTCCATATTGCAAAAGTTTGGTTGGAGGGTGTAAAAAGGTTGGCGTATTTGTCCGAAAGCTCCCGAATAGATCTCCCTCCGAGTTGGGTGACTACAGATAAATAATTAACATAAAGGGCTGCCAAAAAGCCAACAATATTCAGCAGTTTAACCAGAATTTCTTTTTTCATAGTACAGCACTTGTCTATGTAAAAGTATACGATAAAATTCAAGTAATTTTGAAGACACATCTACTTTTACTAAAGCTTGTGATCGAGTCTACTAGAATCATATCTATTTTAAGCCGGCGCGTAATTTTTTTTGCGGTCTCATTAGCTTATAGTTCTGTTGTATCCGCTCAATACAAAGACCTGGGGAGCTGGAATATTTTAAATATTAGGTATGCGCCAAATGAGCGGTTAAGTTTTTTTGGGGAAGCCCAATTGCGCTCTTTGCGGTTTTACGACCACTTTCACTATTATGAATACAAAGGGGGTGCTAATTTCAAGGTCAATAAAGGGCTACAACTTAGCCTTGGAATGGGTAGTTATCAAACCTATCGAGAGGGAGGAGATTTTGTTTTGCCTAAAAACAATAACGAATTCAGGCTTTGGCCACAGGTGGTCTTATCGCAGCAGGTGCTTGGAGTCAAGATCGAACAACGGTATAGGGCAGAGATGCGCTGGACCAGCAATGGATATAGAAATCGTTTTCGCTACCGCCTAGGAACTTTTTATCCGTTTGGAAAAGAGCGCCAAGGATATAGGCCTTATCAGGTAAGCTTCAGTAACGAGTTGTTCTTTACAGACCGAGAACCCTACTTTGAGCGAAACCGATTGCAATTCGCTTTCAATTATAAGCCGGGCCGCAATACAACCTTGCAAATAGGATACTTGCACCAGTTCGATTACCGGATCAACGATGAGATCGGCCGCGATTTTTTGGTGTTGGGCTATTACATTGAGCTTTTTAAACGAGCCGGTGTTCGAAAAGTGGCTGACCCCGGTATAAGAGAAGATTAAGTCTTTGCCTCAGGATTTTTCTTTTTTGCTCTTTTTTAGCGAGAGCATATAATCTGCTACCTGCTCAATTTGCTTTTCGTTCAGCATATTTTCCCAGGCCATCATAGAGGTGTTGGGGACTCCTTTTTTGATCGTTTGAATAATCGCTTTTTTAGAATCGCCGTGTTTCCATTTTGTGGTCAGCAGCGAAGGGGCTTGACCGCCCTCGAGTTTTTTTCCATGACAGGCACTGCAATAGTTCATGTAAACAATACTCCCGGGGGAACTATCGGTTTGCGCCGATAAGTTGAAGATCGAACCAATAGTCAAGATCAATAATAGAGATAACTGCTTTGTGTTTTTCATTTGAATCATTTTCCTTTATATCCCAGCTTTTCTGGGGTTATCGGTAGATCACGTACTCTTTTTCCTGTAGCATTATATATGGCATTGGAGATAGCGGCTGCCAGCCCAATCAGCGCTATCTCTCCCAATCCCTTAGCGCCGATCGGATTGATGATGGGGTCGGGCTTATTGACAAACCATACGGTAGTCTTGGGAATATCTGTATGTAGGGGAACGCGGTATCCGGCAAAACTGGCATTTATGATCTGTCCGGTGCTGTGATCAAACTTAAGCTCCTCTTTTAATGCCATTCCTATTCCGCCAACCACGCCGCCTAGCATCTGACTGCGCGCCGTGTTTTCACTGATGATCTTTCCAGCATCGGCTGTGGTTACTACCTCTTTGATCTTTATCTCCATCGTCTTTGGGTGCACATGCACTTTTACAAAGTGACAGGAGAAAGAGTTGGTCGCATGTTTTAATTCTTGTGCATTGGTCCCTTGTGAATCTTTGGTAATCTCGATCGAAGACTTTTGTGCCTTTTTCATCAGCTCGGTAATGGCCACATTGATGTCTCCTGAAACAATCGATGCATTCTTTATCTCAATGTTTTTGATTTCTACATTTTTGAAATCTTCGAGATGCATCTGCGCTAACTCTTGTAGCGATTTTTTTAATGCTTCACAAACAAGATGTACGGCTGTGCCGAGTGTAGAGGTAGTGGTTGATCCACCTTGTGTAGGGCCCGGAGGTAGATCGGAATCCCCTAGGGTAAATTTAATTTTCTCTAACGGCCATTGCAAGTTTTCTGCAGCGATCTTTATCATGGCAGTAGTGGTACCTGGCCCCATATCACTCACGGCACTTTGCAAAATGAGCATTCCATTGTCTTGCAAAATAGCACGCACCGAGGCTTGCCCTCGACTGGCGCCAAATACTCCATTAGCCATACCATATCCTACCAGCATGCCTTCTTCTTTTTTACTACCGGGCACTTGTGGTCGATTACTCCAACCGATCAGCTCTTTTCCTTTTTCATAGCAGTCTCTGAGATAATTCGAAGACCAGGGTAGTTTTGACTCTGGGTTTACTTCTGGAAAATTCTTTAACCGCAAAGCCACCGGGTCTATTTTTAGCTGATAAGCCAGGTCGTCGATGCTACTCTCGAGCGCAAAGCAACCAGTAGCCTCTCCGGGTCCGCGCATCCAAGTGGGCGCACTTACGTCTAAAGGCAACAATTTATAGCTAGTCTGTACACTATCGCAAGCATACAAGAAGCGAGAGGCATTTACGATTCCTTCCCTAAAATCTTCATAGCGAGCGGTCATGCTGATGGCATTATGAACAATGCTTGTAAATTTTCCATCGGCCGACGCACCCATTTTAATTTCTTGCCAAGACTGAGGTCGGTAACCGGTAAGATTGAACATTTGTGGGCGCGTGAGCACCACTTTTACCGGACGCTTTAATTTTTTGGCGGCTATGCAGGCTGCGGGCACATTGTGCCAGCCACGAAGCGCATTTCCAAAAGCACCTCCTACGTAGTTGACAATGACTCTTACGTTTTTATCGGGGATGGCAAAGAGTCTTGCCAAGGTTCCTTGCATAGATTTGGGGCCCTGTGTCTTATCGTATACGGTCAGTTTATCATCTCCTTCCCACACCGCAATAGTGGCTTGCAACTCCATGGGGCTATGTACCTCTACAGGTATAGTATATTCTCCTTCAACCTTTACAACCGCCTCCTCTATCGCATTAGCCTTTCCTCTGGAATAGTTTCCACTCGTTTTAAGTTTTGCGGCGTCTTTTCTTGCTGAATTAAAATCAGTTTCAAAAGCTTCGCTTTGATATTGAATGTTCAGTAACTGTGCTGCTCCGTTGGCATTTTCGAGACTGTCGGCTACCACTAGTGCAACGGGCTGCCCATAAAAACGTACTATATTATCATGTAATACCTTGAGACCCCACCATTGTTTGGGATTTTTGCTTCCATCGGCCAATAAGGGTTCATAGCCTGGTGTGCTCGGACAATTTTTATATGAAATAATATCCAGTACTCCCTCTGCCGCGCGCGCCGGTCCCTCTTCGATAGAGAGAATTGTTCCTTTCGCAATCGTGCTGCACACAAAAATGCCATAGGCAATATTGTCAATGCGGTGTTCGGCAGCATACTTGGCACGGCCGGTTACTTTTTCTACCGCATCGACGCGAGGACTGTCGTTTTCGATTCCTATATTTTTTTTCATGGTAATCTGTTAAAGCGATGAGGTTAGACGGATTTTCCGGATGCTTGTACCGATGCAATCGCATCTACGATATTTTGGTAAGCACCGCAGCGACAAATATTGCCAGCCATATATCGCTGAATCTCTTCACGGCTACCGGCTTTCTTTTCACGGATGCATGCTATGCCCGACATGATCTGTCCGGGTGTACAATAACCACACTGCATGGCATCATTTTCAACAAATGCTTCTTGCAGTGGATGCAACTCATCTCCTTTGGCTAATCCTTCTATGGTCGTGACCGTTTTTCCATTATTGAATAGTGCCAGTGAAAGGCAGCTGTTCATCCGCTTTCCATCTATGTGCACAATACAAGCACCACATTGACCCATGGCACAGCCTTTTTTAGTACCGGTTAGCCCTAACTGTTCTCGCAAGAAGTCGAGCAGTGTTGTACGACTGTCTATTTCCGCACTCCGTTCCACTCCGTTGACGATCAGCTTGATCTTTTCTTTAGGTGCAGGTACGGGTATTACATTTTCTAGCGGAAGGGCCTTAACCAGCATGGTAGGGGCCAGGTAAAAGGCTGCAAGCGTGCCTGACTTTCGAAGAAAGTCGCGCCGGCCGTTTTGGTAACAGAATTTTTCCATAGCTGAATGTTGTTATGAAGGTAGCAAAAATCAGACCCGAAGAAGCTGTCCCCTTTCAAATTTTGTTGTAGATTTAATGTAGTATTTACAGCTCCAAAATAAACAGCTATGTCTTCTTCCGTACCCTACTTTAAAAATGAACCGATCATGGTCTTACTGCTCGGTTTTCTTACCTGCGGTCTTTATTTGATATACTGGAATATTAAGGCCGCACAGGTACTTAACGCTGTGGCCGACAAAGAGGTGATCTCTCAGCCCATTGCCATTTTTGCGGGCTGTTGTATGCCCGTCAATCTTTATTTCTACTATCTAGCAGGCAAAGAAGCCCTTCCCACGCTTTACGAAAAAGTGGGTGTCAATAAAAAAGACGAGACAATATTGTTAATGATACTCGGATTGGTTTTTCCGATGGTGGCCGCAATGATCGTACAAGGTGACATTAATAAGCTCTATAACTAAGCACGAACAGAAAAAACTGTTAGGCATTGCCGCTGCGGTGCTTACCTTGCTGGTGCCGTATCTGATTCATGTTTTCGATCATGGCGACATAGAGCAGGCACAATCGCTTTGTGTTTTTAAAATGTTGACAGGTCTGCCTTGTCCGGGCTGTGGCATTACAAAATCATTGATCTTTCTATATCAAGGAGACCTCGGCAAGAGTCTTCGTTACCACCTATTCGGTTTACCACTGGTCTTATCTTGTTTGTTTTTTATTATACTTTTTTTCGTTGAGCTCGTTACAAAGCGAACCTATTTTAGAGCTGTTTTTTATAGCCGTCCATTAGCGTATGCACTAGCGTCGCTACTTGGGGCTTATCATCTGGTAAGACTTTTTTATTTTCTATCGAACACCTCATTTTACGATGTTCTGAAAGGCTCTATTTGGCAGTAGGGTAATCTAGTAGAAGAAAAAGAAAAAATAAAGTGCCGCTTCTATACGTCGCACTCCTTCAAAGTATCCGATAGTTGATCCGCTGCTATTTTTGACCCGTCCGTCTTCAATATAACCGATTGTACTGCCACTGCTGTTCTTAACCCTGCCATCTTCGAAGTAGCCTATAGTTGATCCGCTGCTGTTTTTAATTCGCTCCATATCGAAGTAGCCAATCGTAGATCTACTAACATTCTTGACGCGCCCGTCTTCAATATACCCGATGGTCGACCCACTACTATTTTTTACTCTCCCGTTCTCTATATACCCAATAGTCGAACCGCTGCTATTTTTCAGACGCTGGGCTCTCGTTGTTGTGCTCGCCAGCGTTAGGATACTACCGAGCAGCACAAGTTTAATCAGTTGCATAATTTCTTATTATTTGCGTGGCGTGATGCTTACCATGCCATGCATAGATTAAAAGCATATTCCAAAGTGTAAGGGTTCGTTGCTGTTCAGGATGATATAAAGTGCGCAGGTAATCTTCTTGTGTTAACGAAACCAGTAATTTATACCATCGACGGTGCAAGGCATGCAGTAGGGTGATCGATACATTGATGGGCGTATCTGCTACATCGATCGTGTTAGCCCATAATTTTTCGTTATATGGCTTTATGGTAGGTTGCTCTTCGGTCACTGCTAGTTTAAACCTAATAAAGGCATTCATGTGCGAGTCGGCCAGGTGATGTACGATCTGGTTGGGTGTCCATCCCCCTTCTCGATAAGGAGTGTGCAATTGTACTTCATCTAAGTGTTGCACAGCCGCCTCTAGTAACGCGGGCAGCTGTTCAATATCGCTAAGACAGCGACGTCTTACCGTATCGCAATATTCTACAAACTCTACTTTTCCGATCGGGTAACGAATATCTTGTTCCATAGCCCTATTTATAGCAATTTACAATATCTATAAATAGTATTCCTATTCAAGAGACACCGTGCTTATAACTGGTTCTTTAGCGTTATAAACCAAGACCGGCCATCAGCCGGCATTGCACCAGGACCGGGGTACCCTGAGGCTCGTCTGGTAAAATAGATCTCATCGAATAGATTGTTAACACCCACCGATAGGGCCCACTGTTTGTCGATAGGCAGTGAGAGCGTTATGTCGACAATTGAATAAGCCGGTATCCAGCCATTTTGTGCATTTGCAGTGGGGAGTATCGTGTTGTTGGCATCACTAAACGTGCCACTAGTGTAACTAAGCTGTCCGGTTAGTTTCGTCTGTTTGTAAAGTAATGATGTTCCGGTTCGCAAAGTATGTCTTGGCGCATTCTCTACTTGGTTGTCGTTGAGGTTTTCTTTTATTATTTGATTATTTAGTATGCGCGTAAAATAAAAATTTCCATAGCGGGCATCGTTAAAGCTGTAAGAAATGTAGTGACTCCACCGCCAAGGTGTATTTTGCGCTTTAGCAAAGCGTCCTTGGTACTCAGCAAATAGCTCTATTCCTTTAGCAATACTTTCACCAATGTTAGTCCGAAAGTTATAGCGATTACCAGCTATATCTTCTTGTACTAGTGAGCCAATTCGATTCGCATACCGTAAATAGTAAACACTGGCGTCGATATAAAGTTGATTTTTTATTTTACCCCTTATTCCTATATCAGCATTATATCCGCGCGCATCTCGAATGGCAGGGTCTATTATATCAGATCCAGGAGGATTGCTTAGATCTGCAAATAAAACAGGTCGGTAGGCCTCGGTAATGTTGGCGTAGCCTTCGAGTGATGTTGAGAAATGATATTCGACCCCAACCCCGCCTAAAAAAAACCCCCTTTGTTTTTGTTGACGAATGAGGGCTACGGGGTTACCATTTATAATCGTATGTTGCCCCGAAGCTGTTCCTTCGAGCCATTCGTACCGAAATCCGGGAATAATGAGTAATCGATTGCCAATTCTAAAAACATTTTCAGCGAATAATGCATAGTTGATGCTGGTAAAGTCAATATCTCGTATCCAGGTGTTATTTTCTATTTGTAGGGTATAGTCAACGCCGGTATCTCCTTTGCCATCAGTCACCAGCCTATTGGTATAGCCCATAAAGCGACGTAATCCTACCGAAATGGTATTGTTACTTTTTTTAATTCCGTAGTCGGTGATCCATCTCCACTCTCCTCCCCAGTTGCGATAACGATCAATGTTTACATTACGCGGCTGGTATGTTCCTGTAGCGGTATTGATCGTATCCGGCACTCGTATACCTGCTGCAGGTAAGAAACCCACACTATTTCGATCTCCTATTAATCCAAACAGCTTTAGTTCCATTCGAGAGGCACTACTTAGCTCCCACCGGGAGCGCCAAGCGAGTGTGGACCACTCGATATCCATAAAGTTTCTGTGTCTAAGACTTTGGCGGTTATTGATCTGTAACGCAGTATCGTGTAGACCTCCCGGTTGCCGGCTTCGAATATGTGAACGCATTAACTCTAGGGTCGTAGCAAGTTTTTTTGTGGGGCGATAGGTTAGTGATATAAATCCGGCATTTGTAAAGTAATTGCTATTTGCACGATACCCATCGGCTTGTCGACGATCAAAAAATCCGTAATAATTCCATTTTCCGGCTTGTCCTCCAACCCCTGCATAAATGTTAGAGAGCCCAAAACTGCCTACTGTTTGTTGTGTTTCTACTTGAAAAGGTTTTTTAAACTCGCTGCCGTCGCGCAAAATGTAGTTGATCATTCCCCCAAATTGCGAGCCGTATTGAAGAGCTCCATGTCCGCGAATAACTTCTATACGTTGCACAGCTTGTAATTGTGGATTATAGTAAGCCTCAGGATACCCGTACGGATCTGCTGCAATATCATATCCATTTTGACGAACGTTAAATTCCCAACTTCTGTTCGGGCTGAGCCCCCTGGTAGCTACACCAATTTGAATTCCGCTGCCATCGTTTTCCCAAATGTGTATACCTGGAATTTTCGCCATCACTTGCCTCATTACATTAGTAGTAATGTTACCCTCCACATTCTTCAATACTAGTAAACTTGATTTTTTTCCGGCATAAATCGATGTACCCACTATTTCGGGAATTTGTTGCAGGTCCGACCGATTCGATCTTCCCACCAGGGTTATCTCTGACAAATATTTAATATGTGAACTATCTGTCTGATTAGATTCTTGCGCCAGCAGTGAGAAGGATACTAAAAGTAGTAATAGAAGTGCCTTAATTTTTAATTTCATCGCCGCAAAGCTAACTCACAACTTTTTTTGTCTACTTATAGAATGTAAAGTTTTTGTAAAAATTGTCGACATGTCACGCATTTGTAAATTCTAAAGGTTGCGTATTTGTTTTACAAACTCATGATTGATTTAATCGCCAGTATTTGCACCTTGCGCCCTGATGCGTTTTTATTTTCTTCTTTATATGGTAGGAGCTCCTTTTTTCTCTTTGTTGGCACAAAGAGACACCCTTCCATTTCTAGATGAGGTGGTAATTACTGCTACCAGACAAGAAAGACGTTTAGGCAATGTGGCTATTCCCGTTCAGCTTATTCAACGCAAACAAATTCAGCAAGCGGGATCAATGCGGCTGCGCGATATTCTACAAGAGCAGTCAGGTCTTCAGTTAATGTCAGGTTTTGGTACGGGGCTTCAGATGCAGGGTCTTAATCCGGAACACACGTTAATTCTTTTGGATGGACAACCACTGATCGGACGAACATCCGGTGTGTTAGATCTGAGTCGTATTTCTCTTTCGGGTATTAAACGAATCGAAATCATCAAAGGACCATCTTCGAGTCTGTATGGTTCTGAAGCTATGGCGGGCGTTATTAATTTAATTACAGATAATGGAGTTAAACCCCAAGCGGAAGCTTCGTTGCGCTACGGGGTTGCGGATACCAAGCGAGGTTGGGGAGTCCCCTTTTCTTCACAAAATTTAGAGCATACCGAGGCGGATGTTCATTTTTCTTTTAAGCTAAAAAAATGGACTGTTAAGCAGAGTGCTAATTATTTGTATGCTGATGGCATTAGTTATCGTCCGTTCTCTCAAGATCGCATTCCACGGCCTATTTCACGTTTTACCAGTCAATCTGTTTTGCAGGGACCCATTGGAAAAAAGGTTGATATGCGTGTATTGACCCGGGCTAATCAAGATCAGTTTCGGCAGCAATTTGCAGTTCAAAATAATGGCGTAACTACAGCCTCATTCGGAAGGGAGCTCAATAGCGAATTGGTTTTTCAACCTACTATTACTTACCGTCCTTCAGCGAGTCTAGTTGTTTCGACAAAAGCTTATATCACCCATTATGTAGGCGATCAACAACTTCGGTTTTTGGCTCCTACAGACAGCACCTACAAAGATAGATTCGAACAAAGAATGTATCGAATAGAAAACCAGGTTGATATTAAAAAAGGGACAACTACTTTAGTGGCTGGGGTTGGTATTCAACTCGAGCAAGCGAACTCTACTCGGTATGATGCTTTTACTAGTAAAAAAGAAAATTCCGTTCGCTATGCATTTGCGCAGTGGGAGGTAAAGTTGGGTGAAAAATGGATAAGTGTGGTAGGTGCTCGTTTCGATCATCACACTCTTTTTTCGGCAGCACTCACGCCTAAGTGGGCACTCCGTTATCAGCCCAACAATCGTCTCTCCTTTAAAGGGTCTATAGGGCAAGGTTTTAAGGCTCCCGACTTTAGACAGCTTTTTTTAAATTTTACTAACTCTGCGGCAGGAGGCTATTCTGTCTTTGGTGCTAATCAAGCAATTGATGTTATCACTAATTTGAATCGACTTGGTCAAATTGCTGAACTAAAGTCTGACTTTTCGAAGTTGAGTCAATTGCGTCCGGAATTTTCTACAGGATATAATTTCGAGATAAATTATAGTATAACTACTTCTATACGAGCACAGGCTTCTTTTTTTAGAAATGATATTAACTCGCTTATCGATGTTCGGCAGGTGGCTACTCGAATAGACGGGTCTCAGCTATTTAGCTATCTTAATGTTAACCGCGCTTTTACACAAGGAGGAGAACTTGGTGTACAGTGGCAATTGCATAAGTCCTGGAATGTGAATTTTGGTTATCAGTACTTGCAGACAGCAGATAAAGATGAACGCAGTCGCGTTTTTCAGCAAAAGGAATACATACGTGATCTTTCGGGATCTACCCGTGTTATGAACAGCACCGAATATGTAGGTCTTCCTAACCGAAGCAAGCACCAAGCACAACTAAAACTTACCTACGAATCAAGTGCTGATAGATTTGTACACCTCCGGTTATTGTATCGTAGTCGCTGGACTATAGCCAATAGTAATGGAAATACGGTTCATGATAGTCAAGATGAGTTCGCCCAAGGATTTGTGCAGGTTAACCTTAGTGCCGGATTGCCGATTACTTCGTATCTAGTTTTTCAAGCTGGCATCGATAATCTGCTTAACTATCAAGATCTCTTCTATCAGCCTAATCTACAGCCCCGCACTGTTTTTATTTTAGCCAGAGTCAAAATTCCTTCGAAAAAAACATCAATAAATCAATAATTAAATTCTATTAAAATGCGTATTTTTTTATTAATTACCGCTACTGCACTTTTATGTTTCGGTTGTACAAAAGAGAAAAAACCTGTTGTTATTGACAGTAGGAATTTTGATATTCAGAGTAGCGGAAATATTACAACCGTGCGGAATCTTCCTGCCGATACTATTATTGGGGTTAATTCGATCGGACAGCCTGTTGGATCGGGTCGCTACAGTTTTTTTAGTTTAGAAAACGGTCAGTGGGTTCCTAACACTGATTCTGCTACAAATCGGTGGGATCTTGCTTTTGCCGGTACGACTATTCGAGTTAATAATCAGACCAGTGGCCCCGGTTTGGGAGGTGCTTTTGTTCAAGTAGGTACATTTGAGTCGTTGGTAACAATTTCGACCGATTCTGTTTTTAGAATCGATAATCATCCGGTTTCATATGCAATACCCCGTGGTTCCGGTCGTGCTTGGTATACTTATGATGGCCCTACTAATTTGCTAACAATCATACCGGGCCGCGTGCTGGTTATTCGTACGGCCACTGGTAAGTTTGCAAAAGTGGAGATCCTAAATTATTACAGAGGTGGCGTTACACCTTCTGCGACCGCTCCTGATAGTATTAAAATTAAGGATCAGCGCTTTCTACACTTTCGTTACACTTTTCAGGCCAATGGCTCCAGACAGTTTTAGTGTATAAAGAGGAATTCTATTTATAACTTTTCTTATTTTCTTTTTATCTGCTACCAGAGGGCCAGCTCTTCGCAGTTAAAGGAGCTGTTAGCGCTTACTTATTTTATTATGCGTTATTTGGCGCTGGCGGCTGCATTTAAAGCGGCCTATCTCCGGATTACGTTTTTTAAGATGTTTTTGACTGACGCCGCTATTGACCCTTTTTCTCCAAAGACGAAAACTGCTACCCTTAAGGTGTAGGCGCATCAGATCAATCACTTCCGCTTCGGATAGTCCAAATTGATAAAAGATAGCTTCAAAAGGGGTTCGATCTTCCCAAGCCATTTCGATGATTCTGTCTTTGTCTATAGCAGAGAGCATACGCACGTTAACAAACCGCAAAGCAAAAGGTTGATGTTGGCCATTGATACTGCAATTTATTCGTTGCTGCTATGTTTTAATTCTAGGCTTATATTGCTCGCTATTTTAGTCCTTTATTATTTAATATGAAAAATTGTCTTTCGTTTTCTTTTTATGACATAGTGAAGCCTGAAAGGGAGGGTTATAGAAGTAGCGAAAAAGGTGTTGTCTTCGATAAAGTATTTAAATATTGGTTTTCATCTCTCGGTACGTATATCGTTTTAAACCCTTTTGACTACTAGTCGCTTCACCTAGCATGGCTTTAGCTACTGTTTTTGCATCGATAGGGCGGTAGACCACTGGTAATAAAAAAGATATCATTGGCATAACAAGCTGGCTGATTTTTTCTGCTGGCCTCCACTCAGATCGCGATCCAATTAATACGGATGGCTGAAATATTCCAATGTAAGGAATCGCCATTTTTTCAATGGCTTGTTCCACCTCGCCCTTTAGTCGTAAATAGAAATTTTGACTTTTAGGGTTGGCGCCCACAGAAGAGACAAGTAAAAAGCTGGGTACTCCAATTGTTACACAAGCTTTTGCCAGCGCTATAGGAATATCATGGTCGATCTTACGATAAGCATTAGTATCACCTTTGACCTTCTTTTGCGTAGTGCCGATGGAGACAAACACAGCATCAGCACCTTTTAAAGCCTCTTGTAATGAGCTTTGATCAGAAAAATCTACAATAATTTCATTGCAGCGCGAATCGCTAAGCCCAAGAGCCCTTCGACTGAGGATTGTAACAAATGCTTCGGTGTGTTGCAAGATTTCATTCAGCAGGCATCTACCGATTAGGCCGCTGGCACCAATGAGTGCAAAATGGAGCTTCTTTTCCATAGCTATATTTATCGCTTATTTTTTTGGTGTTGCCTTTTTTGGCTTTGCACGAATTAGCTCATAAGAATGATCAATCAGCTCCCGAACCAATGCCCAGGGTACTGAGCCATCGAGCAAGATGGTGTTCCATAGTTTCTTATTCATATGATAGCCAGGTCTTATGCCGACGTATTCTTCTCGAAGTTGTTCTGCGCGCTCAGGATCACACTTTGCATTAAAGCGCAGTGGATCTGTATCTAGCGGTATTAGTAAAAACATCTTACCGTTTGTTTTTAGCACTAATACATCGGGCCCAAAAGGAAGTGATTCCTCTACTTCCGACTTGGACAGAGCATAGTCGAGTAGTTGATCTAGCGTCATAGGGCGTAGAATAAAAGTAAAGCAAGTAGCAGTATAAACATTAGAAAACTTGGGTAAAAAAGTATTAGAAGATATTCGCCCTTATTTTGTTGACTACATAACTTGCAACCAGGTTTACTAACCACAATTAGTGCTACGGTAGTTCCTTCAGGTACTTACAAGTATACCTGGTATCGGAACAATCAACTTGTCGGTAACGAAGTATCTTCTTCTGTTGATTCAATTGGTTATCGACTTTGGAGTGGATCTTATAAGATGGTCATAGAAAATCTACCTCCACTGCTGCCTTGTGCCTTTACTACGGCTGAAGTGGTAATAAGTGA
>CANGYW010000031.1 GCA_947458335.1 Chitinophagaceae bacterium
CCAAGGAGGTAATGATAATTGGAGGCGGAGAAATCTATTCAATCTTTCTGCCGCTGGCCCATCGTATTTATATGACCCGCGTAGAGGCAGAGCCCGCGGCCGATACCTTTTTTCCGGCAATCGATCCACAGCAGTGGAAACTGCTTCAGCAAATACGGCAAGAGGCTGATGCCAAGAATGCATACAATTACTCTTTTGAAATCTGGGAGAGAAACTAAAGCTCCTTATGCATTCAATTATAAATACTTGCATAGATTATCTTCAGTTTTACGCAAAGTCAAATCCGAGTAGTGGTCATGGTATTCATTCGCCTTTTGTATATTGTTTTACACGCGAGGTTCTCGGTGACAGCACTAGTTACCCCGACTACGTAACCTGGCATAACTGGCGCAATGAGCTTTTGTCGGACTATACCCTTTTGCCCATCGTAGAGTTGGGGGCCGGCTCTGTTACCGCTCCCGGTCGTTCTGCTCGCTCAGTCGCTGATTTAGTCCGGCGGGTGGCCAAGCCTGTTCGTACAGGTCGGCTTCTGTACCGGTTGGCCCGTTATTATGCGCCTGAATACGTAGTTGAACTTGGCACCTCGCTGGGTATGAGTACTGCTTTTTTTTCGCTGGCTTGCCAGGGGGCTTCTATTCATACTATCGAGGGTAATCCCGCTGTGGCTGCCAAGGCTCAGGCTAATTTTGATCGTTGGCAGTGTGGCAATATTAAACTGACCATAGACAACTTTGATAAGGCACTGCCTGCAGTACTTGAGGGCCTTCCGCGTGTAGACCTTGCCTTTTTGGATGGGCATCACCAACAAGAACCTACGCTTCGCTATTTTGAGCAACTGCTTACAAAAAAGCAGTCTCAATCTATTTTTATTGTGGATGATATTTATTGGAGCCCAGGAATGAAGTCAGCTTGGCAAGCGATCAAGCAGCATCCTCAAGTGCGCTGTACCATCGATCTTTTTCAGTTTGGGCTGGTCTTTTTTAAAGAGGAATTTAAAGAAGCTCGCCATTTCTCTATCCGTTTTTAATCGCTACCTTAGATCCTACTTATTTTTCAATCTAACATTATGGTCATTGGCGTTTTGCGAGAATCTATGCCCGAGACGAGGGTCTCTCTTACCGACGAAGGGGTAGCGGCTCTCCTAAAAAAGGGAGTCGATGTAGTGGTAGAGTATGGTGCGGGGCTACAGGCATTTTGCGATGATGAAGCTTATCGCAAAGCGGGTGCAAAGCTGTTTTCGTCGGCAGAAGTAATTGCCCAATCTTCGGTGTTGCTTTGTATTCATCCGCCCTCTGTAGAGCAGTTGCCCGCATTGCAGCAAAAAGTGATTGTGGGAGCCTTTCAACCTCTTTTTCAAAAGGAGTGGTCTGCTGCGGTCGCCAAGCATAACATTACTTGTTTTTCACTCGACATGTTGCCTCGTACCACGCGAGCACAGGCTATGGATATTCTGAGCTCTCAGGCCAATATTGCCGGTTATAAGGCAGTGCTGCTCGCCGCCACCACCTACAGTCGGTATTTTCCGATGTTCATGACCGCAGCCGGAAGCATTGCTCCTGCCAAAGTATTGATCTTGGGAGCAGGCGTAGCGGGTTTGCAGGCAATTGCTACAGCCAAACGGTTAGGAGCTGTGATAGAAGTATTCGATACGCGTCCTGCCGTAAAAGAAGAAGTCATGAGTTTGGGGGCTAAGTTCATTGAGGTAGAGGGTGCGGCCGATGCCAGTAAAGCCGGTGGTTATGCGGTCGAACAATCTGCAGATTACCTTCAGCGACAAAGCGAGCGTATTGCAGCTGCCGCAGCTAAAGCAGACATCATCATCACCACGGCTCAAATACCCGGAAAAAAAGCACCGATTCTTATTACTGAGCCTATGGTCGATTCTTTGCGAGCCGGAGCCGTAATT
The DNA here is from genome assembly GCA_947458335.1 of Chitinophagaceae bacterium. GTDB lineage: Bacteria > Bacteroidota > Bacteroidia > Chitinophagales > Chitinophagaceae > JJ008. Next base: position 1,907 of record CANGYW010000031.1, read on the forward strand.
GTAGACCTGGCTGCTGCCACAGGGGGAAATACCCCCTTTACTGAGAATAACAAGACCATTCAAAGAAATGGCGTTACCATCATTGGTAATTCATCACTTTTTTGTAGCATGCCTGCCGATGCTAGCAAGCTCTATGGAAAGAACGTCATCAATTTTTTACAATTACTGCTCAGTAAAGAGGGTCAGCTAGCGCTGAACTGGAACGATGAGTTAGTAAAAGGGTGTTGCATTACCCACGAGGGGCAAGTTGTACACGAACGTTTAAAATAATTAGGTATGTCTTCTGTATTCAATTGGATTCATCAACATCAGGCTATCATCTACATTGTTGTGTTGATGATTTTTGTAGGTATTGAAGTGATCGGCAGTGTGCCCAGTGTGTTGCATACTCCGCTTATGAGTGGAGCCAATGCTATTCACGGGGTGGTTATTATCGGAGCTATCATTGTAATGGGAAAGGCCGAGGCCGATAATTATCTGGCATTGGCGTTAGGCTTTTTGGCAGTGGTACTCGGCACGCTGAATGTGGTGGGAGGGTTTGTGGTCACCGATCGGATGTTGGAGATGTTCAGTAAAAAGAAAAAATCCTCCTAAGTTTTAAAATTTCTTACCCGTGGAATTTAATATCCTTTCTCTCATCTATCTGCTGGCATCGATCACTTTTATCGTCGGTCTCAAGATGCTTTCTCATCCTACATCGGCGCGAAAAGGAAATGCGGTGGCTGCTGCTGGGATGACGCTGGCCATCTTTGGAACCATTTTTTTATATAACGAAGAGGGAGAAACCTTGGGCAACTACGGGTGGATCTTTGCCGGCCTTGCGGTGGGCTCGGTGGTGGGTACACTGGCGGCCCGCCGTGTTAAGATGACCGCTATGCCCGAGATGGTAAGCTTGTTTAATGGAATGGGCGGGGCATGCGCAGCCTTAATCAGTATAGTGGAGTTTGATCATTTGATGCAGTTGCTGGATGGACCTGGCGTATTGATTCTTATGTTGGCAGATGAACCTGGTGCATTGCTTGGGTTGGTGATTATTATACTACTTGGGCTTATCATTGGCTCTGTTTCGTTCGCAGGCAGCATGGTGGCCTGGGGGAAATTAAATGGATCGCTCCGCGATTTTTCTTTTCGCGGTCAACAGGCTTTCAATATCGGATTGCTCTTTTTGATCGTGGGATTGGCTGTTTATCTGGCCGTGGCGTTACCCGCCAATGCGCTGCTGCTCTTCTATGTAATCTTTGCATTATCGATTTTATATGGTCTGTTTTTTGTTTTTCCAATAGGTGGAGCTGACATGCCGGTAGTGATCTCGCTACTCAATTCATTTACCGGAGTCGCTGCTGCCTGTGGCGGATTTCTCTACGACAACAAGGTGATGTTAACCGGAGGTATTTTGGTGGGAGCCGCCGGCACTTTATTGACTATTTTGATGTGTAAGGCCATGAATCGCTCCCTTACCAATGTGCTGATCGGGGCCTTTGGCGGAAATACGGCTACGGCTGCTGCGGGTCAATCACAAGGCGCCTATAAAGAGATCTCGCTCTCTGATGCTGCCGTCGTTATGAGTTATGCCAATAAAGTGATGATCGTGCCCGGTTATGGGCTGGCCGTGGCACAGGCGCAGCATGCCTGTCACGAGCTCGAAAAATTACTCACGTCTAAAGGGGTAGAAGTAGGTTACGCCATTCACCCGGTGGCCGGTCGTATGCCCGGACATATGAATGTGTTGCTCGCAGAAGCTGACGTATCGTACGAAAAGTTGCTAGAAATGGAACAGGCCAACGAGGAGTTTCCTACTACCGATGTGGTCTTGATCTTAGGTGCCAACGATGTGGTGAATCCGGCTGCCAAAGCCGATCCGGGCTCGCCCATTTATGGTATGCCCATTTTAGATGTGGAATTGGCCAAACATGTTATCGTCAATAAGCGCAGCATGAAACCCGGCTATGCTGGTATCGAGAACGATCTTTTTTTTCGGCCTAAGACTTCTATGTTATTCGGGGATGCCAAAAAAGTATTGCAAGACCTGATTACCGAAGTAAAGAATAGTTAGTGTTGCTTCCCGCATCATTACTTGATCAGCTGTGTTCGGCTCCCGGATTTGACCGAGCCGGTTTTTTGCAAGCGCACCAAGAGGCGCAGGCGCCTACGTCTATTCGCTTAAATCCTTCCAAGCTACCTCCGTTGAACGATGCCATGCAGCCCATTGGTTGGTCTCGCCAGGGCTATTACCTGCAACAGCGTCCCTCCTTTACCTTCGATCCGTTGTTTCATGCGGGTTGTTATTATGTGCAGGAGGCCAGTAGTATGTTGCTAGAGCAGGCCTTTGTGCAGTTGATGCCTCAAGATCAACCCCTGAGGGTCCTGGACCTCTGTGCCGCACCTGGGGGTAAGAGCACTCATCTGTATTCCCTGTTGCCGGCCGGTAGTTTTTTGATGGCTAACGAAGTGATCCGTTCCAGGGCCTTGGTACTACGCGATAACCTGATACGCTGGGGAACTCAAAATGCCATGGTCACCAATAATGATCCGGAGCAGTTTAGAGCACTCAAAAATTATTTTGACTGGATTACCGTAGATGCCCCATGCAGCGGAAGCGGTTTATTTCGAAAAGATCCCGATGCTATTGAACACTGGAGTCCGGCTGCTGTGCAACACTGCGCCGCCAGACAACAACGAATCTTGTCGGCGGCTTGGGAAGCGCTTCGTCCTGGCGGTATCTTATTTTATTCCACTTGTTCCTATTCCGTCGAAGAGAACGAGGCAGTGGCTGCCTGGATGATCCGCGAACTTAAGGCGAAGCCTCGGTCGCTGGTCTTGCAATCGGAGTGGGGAATTACATCTACCGATCCGGGTTATCGCTGCTGGCCCGACAAAACAAGAGGTGAGGGATTCTATTGCTGCTGCTTACAAAAGCCGGATGATAGGGTGCCGACATTTTTGCCCCGGGTGCAAAAGGCGCTGCGCTCAGTTAGTAAAAACGAGATGAGTATTGTGCGCCCTTGGGTAAGTAGCGAGGATGCCCTTTATTTATTGCTTCATCAAACTGTTTATGCGTGGCCTTCTCAACTACGTAGCGAATGGGAGGCTTGTGTGGCCTTGCTCAATGTAATTTATTCAGGTGTACGGATTGGAGAATTATTGCCCGATAAGCTGGTACCCGATCACGCGCTGGCACAAAATAGTTACTTGAGTAATACAGTTGCATTGGTCTCTTTATCTCTTACCGAGGCTATACTTTATTTGCAGCGAAAACCATTTATGCCTTCGCAGACAGCCAAAGGATGGACGGTAGCTACATATCAGGAGTTTACTCTTGGCTGGATCAATGCTCTTTCTACTCGTATCAATAATTATTATCCCAAAGAGCTTCGCATTATCAAAGACAGCCTGGCTTCTTGAAATTCCGCATCTTTGTAGTTGTCTGGTATGCGAATCATTTTATTGATAGTATTTCTGCTGACTGCATTGGGCTCCTTGCAGGCACAGCCTTCGGGCCGACCCACCACTGCAAGTCCTCTCTCTACAACCCGCGATGAGGTTTCTTATCGGTTTTTGTTACGGGGGCAAGGTTATTTTAAGAACGCATTCGAGGAATTGCTAGACATGTCTACTCCGCTGCAACAGCTGGTAAAGTCTTCTATTTTTAAAACCCAAAGTGGTTTTACCGATCAGAAATACTATGTGATGACCAACTTGGCTCCTGTGGGTTCATTTGTCTATTTGTATGCCGATGCACAAAGCCGTGGGGTGTATGCCAAAGTGATTGGACCGTTGCATGAGATTCGGCTAAACGTAGAATTGGATCTTAGAATTAGTACGGCAGCCGCCCAGGCGTTAGGTATTCAGCAGGCGGAGCCTTTCTCACTTACACTTTATTATTGGGACTCTTCGAATCGGTAACCTTTTAAGAACTCGCTAACGGGCATTCTCTTTTTTCCCTCAAGTTGTAGCTGTAAAATTTTTAGTGCTCCCTTTCCACACCCATAATGCAAATACGTTTTACCATCCGTCTCTACTTGCCCGGGGGAGAGCGAGTGTTGCTCTGTAAGGGGTAATGTCTCAATGATCTTTAGCAGCTTTCCATGTAGCAAAGTGTGCGCACATGGGGTAGGGCTTAATCCTCTCACGAGATTATGAATGGAATCAGCAGATTGGTGCCAATCGATTTTCCCAGTCTCTTTGGTTAGTTTGGGGGCATGGCGTAGTTGGAGAAAATCTGGGGTTCGCTCGGCTTGTGGGGTAGGGACGATGGTTTTCTCAATCCAGCCCTGCACTGTCTTTACTAAGAGAGTGGCACCGATGTCTTTCATTTTGTCGTGTAGTTCACCGGCAGTTTCATTGGGGCCGATAGCAATGGGTGTTTGTAAGAGGAGCTGCCCGGTATCAATTTCGTGTTGCAGCAAAAAAGTCGTCACTCCGGTTTGCGTATTTCCATCGATGATAGCCCAATTGATAGGAGCTGCACCACGGTATTGTGGAAGCAGGGAGCCATGTAAGTTAATAGTGCCAAGTCTGGGTCGATTCCAGACCACTTCGGGTAACATGCGAAATGCCACTACCACCTGCAGGTCGGCCTTCCAGTTGTCGAGGGCTGCTAAAAATGAGGGGTCCTTTAGTTTTTCGGGTTGAAGCAGGGGGATCCCTTTTTCTAACGCATATGTTTTGACTGCGGATGGTTGCAGTAGCAATCCCCGACCTGAGGGTTTATCGGGAGCTGTTATTACACCCACAATATGAAAACCGGCTTTGCAGAGCGCATCTAGACTGGACACCGCAAAATCAGGAGTGCCCATAAAAACGATGCGAACAGCTCGATAATCTTTCATGGCAGCGAAAGTAACAAAAAGCGGGGGCTCGAAGCCTATTCGAAGTCTTCGTAGAGCAAGTACTTTTTTCGAATGGCTTTATACTCGCGTAGGGCGGGCTGCCAACTCTTTTTGATCTCTTGTTCGGTAAGTCCTTGTCGTATTTGTTGCCACAACTCGTTATTGCCGGCCAACTTATTAAAGAAAGACCCTTTCATGTCGCCAGATTTTGGAAGAAGAAAAAAACTGTCCTTGTCTGGAAAAAGCCGATAGGCATCTAAGAGCCATTTGAGCTGTATTTGCCCCTTGGTCTTGGCCAGTACCTCTTGGGAAGAGCCGCTTATGTCCCAACCGTAACAGACTTTTCCGTAGTGCTTAGAGCTTTTGGCACCAGCATTCGGTTGCGGTGTAAATTTTACGAGTTGCTTCGGAAGAGAAGGGTGACCAAAGAGCATAAAAGGCTTGTCGGTTCCTCTGCCCTCACTAAGCGCCGTTCCCTCGAAAAAGCAGGTAGAAGGATACAGGTACATAGTGGAAAGGTCAGGGATGTTGGGGGAGGGTTTTACGGGGGGCTCATAGAGGGAGCGGTGAGTATAATTTTTGCAACAGATCACGATCAGTGAAAAACCGCCACGCTCTATCATTTTTTTATTGAAAGATTCATCGTCGCAGCTTTTTGACATAAGATCATTAGCCTCTTCTGTGTCAAGTGCTAGGGCAAGAGGTGCTGCGACGGGCATGGCAGCCGCTGCTAACGCAACTGTTGCTGTTTGATTTTTTTCTTGTTGAGAAGCTTCTTTTTTTGAATCGCTATGTTTTTGAATCCATTGTTCGCCTACCAGCATTTTTGCATATTCTCCAATAGTTAATCCATAAACAATAGGGATGGGCTGCATCCCGATAAAGGAACGGTATTGCAAGTCGAGTACCGGACCATCTACGTAAAAGCCGTTTGGATTAGGTCGATCCAGAATAATTAGCGGTTTGTTAAACTCCATGGCCGATTGCAGATAGGTTTCTAACGAAGAGATATAGGTGTAAAATCGAACCCCCACATCCTGTATATCAAAGACCATCACATCGATCTCACTTAGATCCTTTTCATCGGGCCTGCGCTTTTGTCCGTACAGTGACACCACAGGTATTCCTGTTTTCTTATCGATGTAGTTACTTACTTTTTCACCGGCATCGGCATCACCTCTAAATCCGTGCTCAGGTCCAAAAATGACTCGTATGTCAATACCCAGTTGCTGCAAGCTGTCTACTAAATGGGTTTTTCCGATCAAAGAGGTTTGGTTGGCAAAAACGGCCACTCTTTTTCCTTGAAGGAGAGGGAGGTAGTTTTTTACCTGTTCCGCCCCGGTCATAATAGTAGGCAAGTTGGTTGTAGCAGCGTAGGAGGCTGACGAGGAAGTTGCTTTCTGAGCGCTCGCGGTATAGGCCAAGCAAGCTAGAAGGGCGAGGATAGACAAGATTCTCATAGAATTTTAAATTGGCAATAGCTAAAATACGTAATCGGTAAGTGGTCAAAAAAAATAAATCCGAGGCTCTCTCATAATAATTAACTTGCAGCACAATTTAAAATGTAATATGGCAACGGTTAAAAATGGAGACAAAATAAAGGTGCATTATCACGGGAAACTGGTTTCTGGAGAAACTTTCGACTCTTCGGCGGGTCGTGAGCCTTTAGCTTTCGAAGTAGGTAGTGGTGCAGTTATCAAGGGATTTGATGACGGCGTTACCGGCATGGCGGTAGGAGATAAGAAGACCATTCAGATTCCGTTTTTAGAAGCGTACGGCGCACATAACCCCGAGATGGTCATTGAGATGCCTAAGGATCGCTTTCCTGCAGATATGGAAGTGACCATGGGAATGCCCCTGCATATGAGCGATGGGCAGGGCAGACAGTTTCAGGTAACCGTTATCGAAATCAAAGACACGGCCGTAATGCTAGATGCCAATCATCCCCTGGCCGGAAAAGATCTGATCTTCGATCTAGAACTGGTTTCTATTGAGGGCGGAAGTCCACTGATTATTATGCCCTAATTTTTACCACATGCTTAAGGGGTATGCTCATACCATTGAGCAGCGTTTCTTACGCTATGTTCAATTTGACACACAAAGTAATCCTGCGTCTGATTCTTTTCCCAGCACGGTAGGACAGCGCCACTTGGCTGCTGTACTGGCTCAGGAGCTACGAGAAATGGGATTGTCCGATGTGGAGCTTGATGAATGGGGTTATGTGTATGCTACCATTGAGGCAACAGTAAATAAGCCTCTTCCAGTTATTTGTTTTTGTGCACATGTCGATACAGCACCGGACTGTAGCGGAGCAGGGGTAAAGCCACTTGTACACCGAAATTACCAGGGAGGGGATATCGTTTTGCCGGATGATCCCACGCAGGTCATCAACGAAAAGGGGCACCCCTATTTAAGAGATAAGCACGGGCATGATATCATCACCGCTTCTGGCAACACTTTATTGGGGGCCGACGATAAAGCAGGGATTGCAATTATCATGGATCTGGCGCAATACCTGGTCAACCATCCCGAGTTTCCGCATGGAAAGATTCGCATTCTGTTTACCCCCGATGAGGAAATTGGGAAGGGAACGCAACATGTCGACCTAAAAAAACTGGGAGCTGACTTTGGCTATACCCTCGATGGAGGTGATCTGGGTAGCCTCGAGGACGAAAGTTTTTGTGCCGACGAGATCAACGTCGTTATCAGTGGGGTCATCGTGCATCCGGGGTATGCAAAAGATAAAATGGTCAATGCGCTCAAGATTGCAGCCTCTTTATTACAATCGTTACCCGCTCAGTCCTTATCTCCTGAGACCACCTGTGGTCGAGAGGGCTTTATTCATCCCATCAGTGTCAGCGGGCTGGCCGAAGCCTGCTCTCTTTATTTTTTGCTTAGGGATTTTACGGTCGACGGGTTGCATCAAAAAGAGGCGTTGTTAAAAGAACTAACGCAGGCTGCGATCGAACGCTTTCCAGGCGCGCATTACGAGTGGATAAAAAAGGAACAATACCGAAATATGAAGGAAGTGCTCGATCAGCATCCCCACGTCGTAGCACTGGCCAAAGAGGCTATGGCGCAATTAGGGATAACCGTAAAGCAAGAAAGCATTAGGGGCGGCACCGACGGTAGTCGTCTTTCTGTGATGGGACTGCCTTGTGCAAATATTTTTGCGGGACAACAACTCATTCATTCTCGACGCGAATTTGTGTCAGTTCAAGACATGCAGATGGCCGTAGCCGTTTTGGTAAGGCTGCTTGGTATTTGCGAGCAGCAAACTAAGTTGTAACTTGTAAAAAAAAATATATGGAATTCTTTCGCTGGCTTTTTGAAAATTGGTATCTGTTCCTGCTGCTTGCCTTTATTTTATCGGGATTATTTACCATCAATCAAGGCTACATCGGCGTCATTACCATGTTTGGAAAATATCGTCGTGTGGTACGACCCGGTCTCAATTTTAAGATTCCTTTTTTAGAAAAGGTCTTTAAGCGGGTATCGGTACAAAATCGTTCTGTTGAATTAGAATTTCAGGCCGTTACGCAAGACCAGGCGAACGTGTATTTCAAAAGTATGTTGTTGTATTCGGTGCAAAACGCCGACGAAGAGACAATAAAGAAGGTGGCTTTTAAGTTTATAACCGATAAAGACCTCATGCAAGCGCTAGTTCGTACCATCGAAGGAAATATTCGCTCTTTCGTGGCTACCAAAAAGCAAGCAGAGGTACTGGGGTTGCGTCGCGAGATTGTTCAATATGTTAAAGTTGAGGTCGATCATTCTCTTGAGGAGTGGGGATATCACTTACAAGATCTTCAGATCAACGACATCACTTTCGATAAATTGATCTTGGATTCGATGAGCAAAGTAGTGGCGTCCAACAATCTTAAGGCAGCTGCCGAAAACGAAGGGCAGGCCTTGCTTATTACCAAGACGAAAGCGGCCGAAGCAGATGGAAATGCCATCAAGATCTCCGCTGAGGCAGAAAAAGAAGCAGCTCGTTTACGCGGACAAGGGGTGGCACTATTCAGAATGGAAGTGGCTGCCGGTATGACGGAGGCGGCCGAGCAGATGAAGCAGGCGAATCTCGATACCAATGTTATTTTATTTAGTATGTGGACCGAGGCCATCAAGAATTTTGCGGAGTACGGAAAGGGGAATGTAATATTTTTGGATGGCAGTGCAGAGGGCATGGAAAAGACCATGAAGCAGATTCAGGCGCTCATGTTCAAATCGGCTGGCACAACTTCGAAGGAGTAAAAAACAACGCTTATTATCAACCCTAGTCTAAAGTAGTATTCTCATGATTCATCTACTTCAAATTTCTGATTCTCTTACCTCGGCTGCCAAGCAAGTAGCCGGTGATAGTAACCAAGATGGATATCTAAGCCTATGGGAGTTGCTTTCCACGGGCGGCTGGATAATGATTCCATTGGGTATTATGCTACTCGCTGTTGTGTATGTATTTACTGAGCGCTATTTGGCCATTCGCGAGGCAGGACGAATCGATGCTAATTTTATGAACATCATTCGGGACCACATTGTGACGGGCAATGTAGTTGCGGCCAGAACGTTTGCTAAAAATAGCAATAGTCCTGTGGCTCGTATTGTAGATAAGGGTATACAGCGAATCGGTAAGCCGATAGATGCGATAGAAAAGAGCATGGACAACGTAGGTGTTCTCGAAATGTACAAGCTCGAGAAGAATCTGACCGTGCTATCGGTAATTTCCAAGGCGGCACCCATCTTTGGTTTTGTGGGTACCCTGGTGGGGTTGATGCAGTTATTCTCGAGCATCACTACCTCTAATGAATTTGAAGTGGCAACCATTGCCGGGGGCATCTATACCAAGCTCATCACATCGATTTCTGGATTGCTTATTGGGTTGATCGCGTATTTGTTGTACAGCTACCTGATGACACAGATCGATAAGACGGCCCATAAGATGGAGTCTGCAGCTGCTGATTTTCTAGATGTTCTACAAGAGCCTACCCGATAAGCCTCCTATGAGATTCAGAAAAAAATATAACGAACAGTCCGAGGTATTCACTGACTCCCTCAATGATATTCTGTTTATTTTGCTGATGTTCTTTTTAATTGTGGCAACATTGGCCAATCCCAATGTAATAAGGGTGGGGTTGCCCAAAGGGGCTAAAGACACTAAGGCAAAGCAGCACATTATGGTGTCTATCGACCGCAATCAAAATTTCTATTTAGGTACTACGGCACTGACTCCGGATCGTTTTGAGGCAGCTCTGACCAATGAAATTCGACGTTTTCGTAACCTGGTCGATACGCCAACAGTGGTCATCAATGCCGATACTACGGCTTATTACGGAGAAGTGTACCAGATTATGTTGTTGGCAAAAAAAGAAAAGGCGAAGGTAGTAGCCCGTATTGAGTAGTCGTTTAGCGCCACGCGCGTAACAATCTATCTTTTTCCTGCATATCCTTTTTGATAGCTACCTGAAAGTTGGCTTTCCGAAAAAGAGAGGCAATCTCCTCTGCATAGGTGGCATTTAGTTCTGCAAAAAGTTGTCCTTCTTGCTTGAGTTTCTGTTCGCTCAGCTGAACTAGTTTTCTGTAAAAGAAAAGAGGATCGGCCTCTGGTGCAAAAAGAGCCAGGTGTGGTTCATGGTCTAGCACGGTTGGGCTCATGGCTTTTTTTTCTGCCCCGCTTATGTAGGGAGGGTTACTCACGATAATATTGGCGTTGGGTATTTGCTTCCAATCAGTAGTATCTGATAGGTCTGCCTTCACAAATTCAACATCGATTCCTAGTTGTAGACCATTGTGGCGGGCTACGGAGAGGGCGCCGGCGTCAATATCCACGCCTGTAACTTTTGCCTTTCGTATTCGTCTTTTTAGGGCCAGTGCAATACAGCCGCTACCAGTTCCTATGTCTACCACTTGTAGCTCCGAAACCGGAAATCGACAATTTGTAATGATCCACTCAATCAATTCCTCTGTTTCTGGTCTTGGTATCAGTACCTGGGAATTAACTGTTAGCTTAAGCCCACAAAACCATGACTCGCCTAGTACATATTGTAGCGGCTTTCCGGTTAATACTTCTTCGGATAGTTTTGATAGCTGTTGCAACTGCTCTGTGGTAAGTAAGGTTCCTTGCAGTTTGTGAAAGGCTGTACGGTCTATCTGTACTACATGCTCCAGCAAAAGGGTAGTTATGGCACTAGCCTCTCCAGAGTCGGTAATAGAAAGAAGTCGTTGGTTGAAAAAGGTAAGTGCCGCTGCTAGTGTCATGCCAGTCAAATTAGGAACGAAATCGACTGCTCACTACTAGCTCTTTGCTTCCGGGTATGTACTGGTAAAATCCCTCTCCCGTTTTTATACCTAGCTTTTTTTCTTGCACAAGTTGCTCAAGCAATTTTGCTGGAGCGTACTTATCTGTCTTGAATCCATCGTGTAACACTTCCATAATCGAAAGACATACATCGAGACCAATGAGGTCGGCTAATTGTAAAGGGCCCATGGGGTGGGCCATTCCCAATTTCATGATGGTATCGATCTCAGTTACTCCAGCTACTCCTTCTTGAAGGCTACAGATGGCTTCGTTGATCATGGGCATTAGAATACGGTTGGCTATAAAGCCAGGAAAATCATTGACCACACAGGGCACTTTTTGCAACTCTTTGCTGTAAGAGACAATTTGATCGGTAACGGCCTGCTCGGTTTGTGTAGTGGTAATAATCTCGACAAGCTTCATAACCGGAACGGGGTTCATGAAGTGCATGCCGATTACTTTTTCCGGCCGGTTAGTAGCGGCGGCAATTGTCTGAATGGGAATAGAAGAGGTATTAGTGGCTAGTACGCAATGAGCCGGAGCAGCTGCATCGAGAGCTTTAAACAGTGCTAACTTTACTTCTTTATTCTCAGTAGCGGCCTCCACGACCAGGCTTGCTTGTTTAACGCCCTCGGCCAAAGAAGTCTGCGTGGTGATGTGTTGAAGCGTTTGATTGACTTGCTCGGCCGTGAGTGTGCCCTTGGCCTGCATTCGCTCCAGATTCTTTTTGATGGTGCCAAGCGCTTTTTCTAGCTGTGCACCGTTAACGTCAATTAAGGTTACCTGCCAATCATGTTGTGCAAAAACATGGGCAATTCCATTTCCCATGGTGCCGGCTCCGATCACTGCCATGTGCTTCATAAAAAAGCGATTAATTTTTCTTTTTAAAATCTCCTCTTTTCCAAGATTCGATGAAGTCGGCCCAGGCGGCCGGATTAAAAATATTCATGGGAGGAGTTTGTCCCTGATAGACCGCTCGATTTGCAATCTTGTTCATTTGCATACGAGTGGCTTCTGCTCCATCGCCAGGCACAGTGCGCAGCAAAAGTCTTCGGGTGGTGGCACTGGTATTTTTTCGGGCAATCTCGTACTGGTCATCGGGCACTTGTACGTTCACGAAATCTCTGGCGAATTGCTCCGGGGTAGGGCGGGGTTTGAGTACCGTTGCGGGCAGGTATACCGTATCGGCTACCAAGAGTTGTACAATACTGTATTGGTTACCTACCAAGTTGCGGGGTATCGAAACGATCTTGCCTTGATAGCTGACGTGCGAGAATTCTACCTGATCTCCCTTTAATACGACAATCGAAAAAACGCCCTGGTTATTTGTGATGGTACCCCGGTTTTGTCCTTTTACAACGATACTTACGGCCGGAATACCAATCAGGCTGTCAGCCGTCATGACAACGCCGAATAATTGTACAACAGAGTCGCGGGTGGTTTCAAATTGTGCTCTTCCCAGGGTTGGCAAAAACAGCAAAATGGCAAGTAAAAAAACAAGGGGGCTTTTCACCGGGCAAAATTAAACAGTCCCGACTGAATTGCGGCAACAAATTGCCATTTGCAATGTTTACTTTTGTAACTCTACTAGCATATTGTTAAAATTCTGCAAATGACCGAAGCGCAAATACTGGATGCCTTGCGAAATGTTCAGGAACCCGACCTGGGAAAAGACCTGGTAACACTTAATATGGTCAGGGATATTTCCATCGATGGGTTGCAGGTATCCTTTACCATTGTTTTGACTACGCCGGCCTGTCCCATGAAAGAGATGATGCAAAACGCTTGTATCAACGCCATTCGGTTACTGGTCAATAAAGAGGCGCAGGTACTTGTAAACTTTACCGCACAGACTACTACGAAGCGGGCAGATGGATTATCGGTATTACCACAGGTTAAAAATATTATTGCCGTTGTTAGCGGCAAGGGCGGAGTGGGTAAATCGACTGTTGCGGCTAATTTGGCGCTGGCTCTTGCGCAAGGGGGTGCCAGTGTGGGGTTGATGGATGCCGATATCTATGGTCCCAGTGTTCCTATTATGTTCGGGGTAAGGGGTGAGCGTCCCTTGATGAAAGAGGTAAATGGAAAGGGTATGATCGTTCCGCTGGAACGTTTTGGTATTAAGTTGATGAGTATCGGTTTGCTAGTCGACGAGAAGAATGCCGTTGTTTGGAGGGGTCCCATGGCCAGCAGTGCGGTCAAGCAGTTTGCTACTGATGTTTGTTGGGAGTCGCTTGATTATTTGGTTATTGACATGCCTCCTGGTACTGGCGATATTCATCTGACCTTATTGCAAACCGTTCCCGTTACAGGCGCTGTTATAGTGACCACCCCGCAAGATGTAGCCTTAGCCGATGCCAAAAAAGGGATTGCCATGTTCGGGCAGGCACAATTAAAAATTCCCATTATTGGGTTAGTAGAGAACATGAGTTATTTTACACCGGCTGAGTTGCCTGCTAACAAGTACTATCTTTTTGGAAAGCAAGGCGGCCGAAAACTGGCCGATGAATATGATCTTCCCTTTTTGGGAGAGATTCCGCTGGTCCAATCGATCCGAGAAGGCGGAGATCAAGGTGTTCCTGTCATGATGAGCGACGACAAAGTCTCTAAGCAAGCATTCGAACAGTTCGCTTCGTTAGTGGTGCGAAGTATTGCTATGGGAAATGCCCACATCAAGACAGAGCAGATCGCCTCTTTGGTTTAATAGTTTATCTTTCGGCTGCTTTGAATAACGTATATGAACCGTCAACAATTAATTCGCCATATTTTTGAGAAGCGCTCTTATCTATGCGTCGGGCTCGACAGCGATATAGAAAAACTTCCGGTTGGCCTGCCTCGCAACGCTGAAGGGGTACTCGCTTTTAACAAAGCAATTATTGATGCAACACGCTCTTATTGCGTAGCCTACAAGATCAATACAGCCTTTTATGAGTCCCTCGGCGCTGCTGGTTGGTCTGTACTAGAGCAGACGGCTGCCTACATAGGGAATGAGCATTTTATTATTGCCGATGCCAAGCGGGGGGATATTGGTAATACGGCCGATCAGTATGCAAAAGCTTTTTTCAAGGCCCTCTGCTTTGATGCTATCACTGTTGCACCTTATATGGGTGCCGACAGTGTTATTCCTTTTTTGCAACACCCTGGTAAGTGGGCTATTGTTTTGGGGCTAACCTCAAATCCTGGTGCTGCTGATTTTGAGCTGCAGCCTTGTGGCGATCAATTACTTTACGAAAAAGTAATGCAACGTGTAGCCTCTTGGGGCAGTCCCGAGAATTTAATGTTTGTAGTAGGGGCAACGCAGGCCGCTGTAATGGCGTCGATCCGAAAGAGTTATCCCGATCATTTCTTTTTAGTGCCAGGTGTAGGGACACAGGGAGGTAGTCTAGAAGAGGTATCTCGTAATGCACTCTCTCCAGAGGTGGGCCTCTTAGTAAATGTTAGTCGTGCTATTATTTTTGCCTCACCCAATAGTGATTTTGCCGAAAAGGCCGCCGCAGAGGCACTTCGTTATCAGCAGCAGATGGCCGCGCTACTTGGCTAATTATTGGCGGTACTTTTCTAGCCATCTATACCCTGTCCATATTGCCTCGACTTTAGCCAATCACAGTGGTCACGAACGCAGCCCTTTTGCTACCTTTGTAATTCAAATCTATTTGATATGGCTGTTCGAACCGACCTCTTTCAGCATCCTGATTATTTTGCGCTTGATGAACTGCTTACCGAAGAGCACAAATTAGTGCGAGACTCAGTTCGTAATTACGTAAAGAAAGAGATCTCCCCAATAATTGAGGATTATGCCCAGCGGGCCGCATTTCCAGAGCAGATCGTTCGCCAGCTTGGAGAAATGGGTTGTTTTGGCCCCACAGTTCCTACTGAGTACGGTGGCGGGGGATTAGACTATATTTCTTACGGGTTGATGATGCAGGAGCTCGAAAGAGGGGATAGTGGAGTTCGCTCCACGGCCTCTGTACAGGGATCGCTGGTCATGTTTCCTATTTATGCCTACGGAAGTGAGGAGCAGAAAAGAAAATTTTTACCCAAACTGGCTAGCGGTGAGTGGTTAGGATGTTTTGGATTAACCGAGCCTAACCACGGGAGTGATCCGAGTAGTATGCTTACGAATTTTAAAGTTGATGGGGATCATGTGATTTTAAACGGCGCCAAAATGTGGATCAGTAACTCGCCCTTTGCGCAGGTAGCCGTTGTATGGGCCAAGGACGAGGCTGGCGAAGTGTATGGTTTGATTGTGGAAAGAGGGATGGAAGGATTTAGCACGCCCACTACCCATGGCAAGTGGAGTTTGAGAGCCTCAGCTACCGGCGAACTAGTATTTGATAATGTGCGGGTGCCCCGCAGCAATATTTTACCGGGAGTAAAAGGATTACGTGGTCCGTTGAGTTGTTTGACTAAGGCACGCTATGGCATTGCCTGGGGCGCACTTGGGGCTGCCATGGATTGCTACGATACGGCCCTTCGATATGCTAAAGAGCGAGAGCAGTTTGGAAAACCTATTGCCGGATTTCAGCTACAGCAAAAGAAATTAGCTGAGATGCTCACAGAAATCACCAAAGCACAACTTATGGTGTGGCGATTGGGTGTGTTGATGAACGAGAAGAAGGTTACTCCACAACAGGTTAGCATGGCTAAGCGAAATTCTTGTGAGATTGCCACGCAGATCTGTCGCGATGCCCGCCAGATTTTGGGAGGGATGGGTATTACCGGGGAGTATTCCATCATGCGCCATATGATGAACTTGGAAAGTGTCATCACCTACGAGGGTACGCACGACATTCACTTGTTGATTACCGGAATGGATATTACGGGGCTCAACGCCTTTAAATAGTCGAATGCGTATTTATCTGATCGGTTTTATGGGGGCCGGAAAATCACACTGGGGTCCGCTGTTGGCCCGCGAGGGTGGGCTTCGTTTTTTCGACCTAGATCGGGAGATCGAGGAGAGTCAGGGGCTAACCATTGACCAGCTGTTTACTCAAAAGGGAGAGGAATCTTTTCGCATCGTAGAAAAAGAGCTGCTGCAGTTGCTTACCGAAAGTCATTCGGAGTTTGTGATGGCTTGTGGGGGCGGCACTCCTTGTTTCTTGAATAATATTGAGTACATGAAGCGCTCCGGCACAGTAGTTTGGATAAACCCGCCGGCAGAGGTACTCGCTAGACGGCTGTGGAGCGAGCGCACGCAGCGTCCGTTGTTACGATCGGTTTCCGAAAGCGATTTGTTGGGGTTTATTCAAAAGAAA
>CANGYW010000032.1 GCA_947458335.1 Chitinophagaceae bacterium
ATCGGCTGGCAAGGCTTTAATCAGTTGCGGAGGGATGGTGTCGCGCGGGCCTCCCTGTGGGGGCACAATGTTAGCGCATCCGGTGCTAAGCTGGCTGATCCAAATACAGCAAGTTAGTGCCAAAAACCAGAGAGATAAGGAGACCTTTTGCATGTGGTGCAAACTTACAGGGTTTGCCAGGAATCCGGCGTTAAGCGCCTCATAATTCGGCGGCGTCTTCGTCTTCTTCGGGGCTGAGCAACGATATGGCCAGCTGGTTCGTTTTTACAAAGTTGCACCAATGGCAATCTGTCTTACCACAGCCGGTGTAAAAATCGCGGGCTTGTATCTTCTCCCAGACCCTAACGATCTGATCACCTACTTGCTGCAGATCATCGGGTGTAATAACGATCTTCTCTTGCCGGTATTGTTTCTTTTTGTCGGGCTCTACAAAATCAAATTCGGTGCTTACTGCCGTCCAGCCCCTTCCCTCGAATTGATCGACCAGTATTTTATAAAAGACAGCCTGTCTCCAATAATCGCCCCCCAGGGGTTGTTTAGTGTCTGGACCTTTTAATTTGGCAAGGGCTTTATCGGGATCACCGGTCTTATAGTCGACCACATTCACCGATTTGCCGTCGAACTCTAACTTATCTAGCTTTCCTTTTAACGGAACACCTCTATAGACAATATTCCGGATATTACGTTCAACGGCCACGATGGTAGTAAAGGTGCTAACGCGCCTGTCGTAGTAGGCCTCTAGTATTTGATGCCCATATTCCATGCGGCGGGCAAACTGTTCGCGGGTAAAACTCTCTCGATGGCGCAGCATGTATTTATCGAACTCTTGTAAAAAGAATGATTTGTCTGGAAATCGGTCTTGTTTGTCTTCTTGCATTTTTCGAAACAATTTCTCGAGTGCATGATGCGCGGCCGATCCAAACTCGGTGGCTTCGTTCTTTGGAGAGGGAATTTTGATTAATGTTCGGTAATAAAATTCAAGTGGACAGGCAAGGTAATTGTTGAGGGCTGTTACGTTCATCACAAACTTTTCGATCAGCGGCCCGGTAATATCTTCTTCGAGTTGTGCAATTACCGGAATGGTCGAAGAAGAGAGGCCCAGGGTCTCGAAGGTTTCGAGGGTCTCTTTATCAATAGTTATCTTTTCGATCGGCAGCGGATGCTGTTCGCACATTTCTACCACAAATTGAGAAGGCTCCAGTGGTTTTCCTGTAAGCGTTGAACGACTATAGCTGATAAAGAGATGTTCTTCTGCTCGCGTTAGGGCCACATAGAACAAACGGCGCAATTCCTCGATCGAAGAAGATCCTGTCGTTTGCCCCGTTAGATTATCCGGAAAACTATAGCCGCTCGAGGGTTTTCTTTTTTTCTCCCACGTGCTGGCCTGACAGCCGGCTATAAATACATAGGTAAACTCCAATCCTTTCGATCCATGCGTGGTTAGCAGATTGACTCCTTTTTCTCCACCGCTCACCTGCACGAATGGTAATGTGATATTCTCTTTTCTCATCAAGGCAATCAGGGTAACCAGACCCTCCAACGTAAGATCGGGTTTGCGATGAGTTTCTTCTTTTACGAAATCAAAGAAGGCCGTTAGTATCTTAAGGTCTTCGTGTTTGTGTGGGCTTCGCATGCAATGCGACAGTAGTCCGGTCTCTTGAATAAGTGACTGGATCAATTGTTGCAGGGTAAGGTTGGGGACCGATCCGATCAATTGTTCTAGGATTTTTCCGGTTTTCTCGAGGGGGGTCTGTTCAGTTTCAGAGAATAGATTGATTGGGACGGTATTTATTTTTTCTTGTAAGGCTATGCGCAGCGAGGCTTGTAAGTCGTTGGACCGGCGCGAAGCAACCGCTAGTGATAATTTTGTAATCTCAATAGGGGCAATACCAAACCAGTCGTAATGCAATAGCTCAAATAACATCTCATCACCACTCGTAGGCACATCATGTTCGGTAGCCAGATAGTCGAGCAGTAGCGTAATTTTTTTTACCAGTGGCAGTTGGAGCAAGTCCAGGCTTTTTTTACTGTATACCGGTATTTCGCGGAGTTGTAAATAGCGGGTTAACTCTTCTCCATACTTATGTTCTTTGTACAAAACTGCAATCTTAGCGGCTGGTGTACCGGCAGCTAAACAGCGCTCAATCTCTTGTACAATGCCGATCATCTCCTCGCGCGGATTTTCATATTCACGACAAACCGGAAGATGCGTCTGGGCCTGGCGCTCTGCAAGAGCAGCCGTAAGTGTTTTGCTGAGCCCCGGCAGCTCATTGACTAATCGCTCCTTGTTTCGTTCTATGAGAGCCTCGGCCGTTTGTAGAATCGGTTGATTAGATCTGTAATTGTCGGTCAGCAATACAGTTCGCAGTGAATCGCGATACCGATTGGCTAGACCAGTCATATTATCGATGTTAGCTCCCTGAAAGCGATAGATACTTTGGTCATCGTCGCCGACTACGAATAAATTAGGTTCCTCCCAGTAATCAGCTAACATTTCGACCAGTTTATTTTGCGACCCACTACTGTCTTGGTACTCATCAACCAGTATATAAGTGTATCGCTCTTGGTACGAAGCGAGCAAGGTTGGGTAAGTCGTAAAGGCCGACAGAACCCAATTAATCATATCATCAAAGTCATACCGGCTCTTTTTTTGCATCAATTGTTGAAAGGGTTCGAATTCGCCCACCGCGGCACGTAAGCGTGTCATTCGCTCTTTTTCGAGTTCGAGTTTTTCGGTCAAAAGCTCTCCCTTTTTATGGTATTTACTGCTTTTTTTGGCAATGAACTCCTCGCGCTGGGGCAGCGAATCTACATATGCATCGATTTTTTCAAAGAGATAGGCAGGGGTCCAGCTCTCTCTTTTCATAACGCCGAATAAATCCTGTAGTCCCTTTATCTCAAAATAAACATCACCCCGGTATCGCTTTAAGGGGTGTTTTTTCGGAAAGCTATCCACTAGCTCTTTTAGTAATTGAATTCGCTCCAAGTCAGAGATCGGATCGAGCGTGCTTTTTTCGAAGTAAACCAGGTTGTCTTGAATTACATCATTGCAAAAGGAGTGAAAGGTACCAATGGTAACCCGGTAGGCCGCTGCTCCTATAAAATGTTGCAGTCTCTTTCGCATGGCCACCACGCCGGCATCGGTGTAGGTTAAGCACAGGATATGCTCGGGCTGGGTATCGGTATCAAGTAATATCTTACCGATACGACTGGCTAATATTTGCGTTTTTCCTGTTCCCGGACCTGCGATGACCATTACGGGTCCCTCCAGGGTATCTACGGCAGTTTTTTGTGCTGGGTTTAGCCGGGTGTATTCGGCTTCGAATTTTTTCTGTTGATTTTCTCTTGAAGACGACATGCAGGTGAACTTTTCCGGTGTTGACAGGTTATAAACGAAATTAACTTATTCAATCGTATGGGCGCCTACTCTCTAAAGACTACGCAACGAATTCCGGTATCGCCAGAAAAGGCCTGGGATTTTTTCTCGAATCCGGCTAACCTGCAACGCATCACGCCTGCGCATATGCAATTCAAGATCATTTCTCGATATCACGGCGAAAGGATGTATCCCGGGCAGCTTATCGAGTACAAGGTCAAACCCTTACTCGGTATTCCTCTGTATTGGATGACGGAGATCACTCATGTAAAGGAGGGTAGCTACTTTATCGATGAGCAGCGTTTTGGGCCTTACTCGCTTTGGCACCACCAACATCACTTTATGCCTATAGATGGCGGAGTGGAGATGACCGATATTGTACATTATAAAATCCCATTGGGGCCGCTGGGGCAGCTGGCCAATACATTATTTGTGGCCCGTCAGTTGAACCAGATCTTCGATTACCGGTATAAAAAGGTCGAGGAATTATTTGGTGTCTGGCCCACAACGAAATCGTAGCTATCCTCTGATGACTTACGAATAAATATTCTTATTTGTGATCTTGATGAGTGACGTAATGTTATTGACATCAAGCTTGCGAAATATATTGTAGCGGTGCACTTCTACCGTACGCTTAGAGATGAATAGTTTCTCTGCGATCTCCTTAGAGGAGTAGCCGTCTTTGATCATGTTGACGATCTCTAATTCTCGCTTGGTTAGCTGGTTGATCTTAAAAGCTGGGTCACCATCCTCCTCGCTAATCACCTGGTTGGTGATATAGTCCTTGACATCTTTGCATATAAATCGTTGTCCGTTAAATACGGCAACAATAGCAGCGCTCATCTCTTCGAAAGAAGAGGTCTTCGATACATATCCGCTCGCGCCATTAATGAGCATTTGTTTTATAAGTAAAATATTCGTGTGCATCGATACCCCCAGTACTCTGGTGGTGGGGTATTTTTCTTTGATCAACTTGGTGAGTTCGATCCCAGACATTCCCGGAAGGGAGATGTCCATAACGACTACCTGAGGCAAGGTCTCTTTAATCAATTCAAAAGCTGATTCTCCATCCAATCCAAATCCTACCACCTCAAAGTTCGGGTCTGCATTTAGCAGCGTGCCCCACATATCGATCATCATTCGGTGATCATCGACTAAAAAAAGCCTAATCTTTTTCATGAAATATGATAAGGGTTGCAGTTAGGTAAATACTCCTATCTTCAGTAGAAATATTTACACAATTTACGAATTTTCGCTGATTCTTTGAATGATGTTTATAAATATTATTTAAAATATTGATAATCAGTTATATTTGGCATTATGAAGGTTGATTTATCGCCTCCAAGCCCTGTTGATTTTACAGGAAAACGAATACTGGTCGCTGATGATATGAAGCTCAACCAGTATTTAATTGCTCAGCTCTTGACAGAAAGAGGCGCCCAACTGGTGACTGCATCGGATGGGTTAGAGGCCATAGCACTCTGCAAGCAGCAGCTATTCGATCTGATCATACTCGATATCAGAATGCCTCGGCTAGGTGGTATCGAAGCGTGTAGGGCGATTCGAAAGCTCGATACCGCCAACGCGCTGGTGCCTATTGTAGCTCTTACGGCGCATATGTTCGAAGAAGAGCAGTTGAATTTCTTTTCGACCGGCATGAATGCAGCTATTGTTAAACCAGTGGAGCCCGATACATTCCTACCCTTACTGCAACGTCTATTGGCCAGCACCCCGGTGTTGGACTTGCCTGCCGCTGATTCGGGCTGGGGCAGCGAACTGCAGATCGATCTTACGTACCTAAAAAAAATTGGCAACAATAACCTTTCTTTTATTACCATGATGCTCACTTCTTTTCTGCAAAACGCAAGTCAGCTTCAACAACGACTATCTATGGCTGTAGATGCGACTGATATAAAAGCCATAGGAGAGATTGCACACCAATTGAAATTTTCCATCGGGGTTCTGGGTGTCAAGGCACTGGACGAGAAACTCTGTTGGTTGCAGCAAGAGGCAATGGGCACTGGGACACAGGATGTGGACTATTTCATAGTTCGCAGCAGGCGCTTACAGGTAAAGCTTGCCACGCTGGTCGCACAAGCCGAGGCGTTGCGCCATCAGTTCAGCCAGGGATCAACCGGGAATACGTGAGATATATTTTTCGATCTGCTTGATCTGATCTACAATTTGCGGGGTAGTGGGCTTAAGGGCTTTTGTTTTTCTAAAAAAATCTTTGGCGGCCCTAAATTCTCTTTTATTCATCATCAGACTGCACATTTGTAAATAGGCGGCTGCTTGATTCTCTTTGTCGGGAAGTCCTTTGCGAAGGGCTTGCCTAATGTACCCCTCGGCTTGTTTAAGATCATTTTTTTGCATAGAGAGCATTCCCATTTGTAACAAGCTGGCTCCTTCGGCCTCTTTCATGGGCATGCCAAGGTCAAGTCCTTTTTTCATCATCTTTTCTGCGCCATCAAAATCTTGCTTCATCATGGCTAGATTGCCCTTAAGGGTAAAGTAGACCGAGCGAATAGGCTTATAGAGTAATTGTGGATACTTGATCGAGTTGATGATCTTTTCGGCACCTTCCATATCGCCGCTTTCCATGTATTCTTGAATCAGTCGAAGGGGTCCAAAGAAAAAGTGACCTCCAATTAGAATTACAGCAATAATGTATAGGGGCAGCGAGGGCCAAAACGAGAAGACTACGTTGGCTACGGCTGCCATTACTAGTAGCAACACACCGATCCACAACCGATATTTTATAAGAAGATTATAGAATTTCATATGCTAAACTATTGGGAGCGCAAGATACTCTTTATTGCGCACTTAGTTTTTTGGACGCAGCAAGAACTCCATGGGTACTGATAGTCGGCTTCGCCAAGACTTTTCGGAGTGATCCTGCCCTGGCCAGTTTAAGGAGATCCAGTTTTTTTCTGTAAAGCCCTTTTTTTTCAGTACAGCATCGGCCTGCTCTTGTAAGCGGGCGTACATGCTATCGAGTGTCTCGGTGCCATGATCAAAATAGAGTCGGTGTGTGGCCGGATCGGGCAACTTTATTTGCATGTAAGAAAAGAAAGCAGCTGGCACGGGGTTGTCTTCCATTTGCATTAAGCCGGGCCAATGGGTCGACAAGCAAGCAGCGCCACCAAACACGTCGGGGTATTCACAGATGGCATATAGCGAAATTAGTCCTCCCATACTGCTGCCAGCTATAAAAGTATGTTCGCGTTGTTTGTGCGTTGAATAATTTTTATCGATAAAGGGTTTTAGTTCTTCGACCAAAAATCGTAAGTAAACATCAGATGAAATTGGAATACCTGAAAAGATCGATTGTCCATTGCTGCGATACGAGTTATAAATCTTTTCTTGTTGCACGTTGGTTAGTGAGCCAAAAGGCGCTTGTGGAAAATATTCCGCATGACGCCTGATACCTCCATTCCAGATGCCCACTACGATCACATCTTGTATCTTCTTATTATCGAGCAGTGTCTGTAATTTTTCATCGACACCCCATTCTTGCCGATTCCAGGTAAGGGTGCTGTCGAAGAGCATTTGTCCATCATGCATATATAGCACTGCGTACTGTTTCGAGTTGGTATATCCTTTTGGGAGCCACACATCCACATGGCGAGCTGGAATCCATTGCGAAAAAAAATCAGGATGTCGAACTACGCGACCCGAGCTGACCGTTGGCACTTGTGAGTGGCTATTTGCCGGTATAAAGGCCAATAGCAAAATAAGTAATGAGGGTGACCGTAAAGAAAGTAGAAAGGAAGGTCCTAAATAGAGGGGCATAGGGTCTCGGATTTATGGCAATTTAGCAGGTTTTCTAGTTTTTTTCTATCTTGTCAAAAACCCAAACAATTGCAACGTTTATTCTGGATCTTTTTATTTCGCTTACTGGGATGGGATACTCGAGCTCAATTTCCAGCAGGGGTAAGAAAATGCGTAATTATTGCCGGCCCGCACACCCATTGGATGGATTTTCCGGTAGGTGTTGCCTATCGAAGTATCATGCGTATCGGGTCGGCGCACTACCTTGCCAAGAAGGAACTTTTTGATGGTCCGTTCGGTTTTTTGTTTCGATGGCTAGGGGGTATTCCCGTAGATCGGTTTAGCAAGCATAATGCAGTAGATCAGGTGGTAGCTATTTTGGATAAACATACCGACATGATGATCGCTCTATCTCCTGAGGGTACCCGCAAAAAAGTCGATCGTTTGCGCACCGGGTTTTATTATATAGCGAAGAACGCCGGTATTCCGATTGTGATGGTGGGTTTCGATTTTTTGAATCGTCGCGTACTGGTGTCTGATGCCTTTTATACCACCGATGACCCCAAAGCAGACTTTGATCGCATCTTGAAGTTCTTTTCACCCATTCAGGGAAAGATCGCTTCGCGTGGATTTGCCGCGATCAACAATCAATTTGAATAATGTTTTTGATCGTATGCAGACGTATCCCAGCATTTTAGAAAAGTTTTACGAGTTCGAAAAGTCGCAGCCCGATAAACTTTTTTTGGCTGAACCCTTCGAAGGAAGGTCGCAATCGCATACGTATAGAGAAGCCGGTCAAACTATTCGCCAGATGGCTGCGGCTTTGTTGGACCTTCAATTTCCCTCTGGCTCTCGCATTGCTATTATTGGAAAAAATTCACCACACTGGATCATGGCCGATCTAGCCATTATGATGGCTGGTCATATTTCTGTTCCGATCTATCCTACCGTAACTGCTTCGACCCTTGAGCAGATTTTAACACATAGCGAAAGTCAACTTTTGTTTGTTGGCAAGCTCGATGGGTATGAGCCGCTTTGCCCCGGCATCCCTTCTTCTGTGCGTCAGGTTAGTTTTCCTAATTGGCCCTGGGCGGGTTGTCATACGTGGAGCGATTTTGTGTCGGGTCATCATCCGCTTAAAGAAGATCCTGTCCCCGATCCGCAAGCCATCAACTGCATCTTATATACATCGGGCACTACCGGTAATCCCAAGGGAGTCATGCATACCCACTATGCGCATGCCTATAGTTTGTTGACCGTAATGGAAGCTCTTGGGGAAGAATTAAAGAATGAGGTCTTCTTTTCGTACTTACCGCTCAGTCATATCGCGGAGCGCATGGTCGTAGAGTATTGCGGCATCTTTACGGGGGGTACCATTTATTTTCCTGAATCGTTACAGACCTTTTCGAAAGATCTGCAAGCGGCACAGCCTACCATTTTTTTGGCGGTTCCTCGTATTTGGGAAAAGTTCAGAGAGGAGATCTCAAAAAAAATTCCTCCGGCTCGTCTATCGCTTTTGTTACGATTACCCATACTGGGTACGCTGTTGCGCAAGCTGCTACAAAAAAAACTGGGACTATCTCGCGTGCGCTTTGCACTTTCCGGAGCGTCGCCGCTACATCCGTCACTACCTGTTTTTTTTAAGCAACTTGGTATCGTTATTCAAGAGGCGTACGGTATGACAGAAAATATGGCGCTGGCTACTATCAATCGAAAACATGCGGTCAAGATCGGTACGGTAGGGCCCTCTTATCCTGGGGTGGAGTTGTTTATTGGACCGGACAATGAAGTGCTTACCAAGAGTCCGGCCAATATGATCGGCTATTACAAAGAACCCGCCTTGACCGAAGCCAGCTTTACTAATGGATTTTTAAAAACGGGGGATGAAGGTCGCCTCGATGAGGATGGGTATCTGACCATCACCGGTCGCATCAAAGATCTGTTCAAGACCAGTAAAGGAAAGTATGTTGCTCCTGCTCCCATTGAAAAGCTGTTGTTAGAGCATGCTGAATTTGCTCAGGTTTGCGTAGTTGGTTCAGGACAGTCGGGGGCTATGGCGCTTTGTATACTAGCCTCGGGTATACTGCCGGACGCAACAACACTCTCTGATAGGTTGGCTGCTATTCGGCAGCAGGTCAATCGCCAAATTGAACTTCATGAGCAATTAGTAAAGTTGGTCGTCGTAAAGCAGGAGTGGACAGTTGCCAATGGCCTAATAACGCCCACGCTAAAAATTCGTCGTAATAGTATAGATGATCATTATGGCAAACAATACGAGCAATGGCTTCGTGCAGCGGGTGAGATCGTATGGGAGTAATGGAACCTGCTTGTCGTTAGGGCACAGTCTTCTCTTTTAGCTTGAAACGAATACCAATATAAATCTCCCTGCCACGGGTGGGTCCCCATACTGATGAGGTATCGAAAAAGGGGCTAAATGGATCTTGCCAGCTGATGATGGGCTGACGTTGTCTAAAGTCAAAGACGTTTTCTACGCCACTATATACTTCCAGGTTCTTAATGCCGTAGGTCAACTGAAAGTTGACTACGGTATAGGGGTTCGAAAAATCAGGCCGTTGATAGTTGACCGGATTTGATTTTGTGTCGGGCAGTCGCTGTTTTCCGTACCAATGAATATTGGCATCGGCCTGAAGGGGACGACCAGTTGGCCGGTAGCTGATCGTCGTCAGTAGTTTCTGTCTGGGATTAAAAGGTAGAAGCTGTTTGCCGCTCTGCGTTATTCTAAAAACGTCGAGAAAGTTATAGCCTGTCTTTAATTCCAGTGTATTCCA
Organism: Chitinophagaceae bacterium; assembly: GCA_947458335.1. GTDB lineage: Bacteria > Bacteroidota > Bacteroidia > Chitinophagales > Chitinophagaceae > JJ008. The sequence goes on from CANGYW010000032.1 coordinate 9,937, forward strand.
CATATGTAAGAGCAACTCTGTCTGAAGTCCATTACTAATACTTTTACCGGTAAAGTTTTTTATGATGGCTTTGGTAGGATCGCTATCATAATCGGGAAAGATCTGATTTTGAAAGCTGGTTCTGTAAAAATCTACACTCACATGACCCGACAGTTTTTGTGAGGCCGATTGAAATTTTTTTGTAATGTTGATCCCCATGTTGAGTGCTCTTTCCGGAAGAAGCGCCTCGGCAAAGAGGATGTCTCTCGAACTTACTAGCAATCCAATATTTTCGCTAAAGAGGTTAACAGTTCGCCAGCCAGTTCCTATGTTGGCTCGAACTATTGTGGAGGGTGTAATATCGTATTTGATTAAGCTGCGCGGCGTTACTTGAAAGCCGAATTGGTTATGATGATCTCCCCTTATTCCTACTATCCAGGTAATCTTTTCTTGTGCCAGTCTCAATGTGTTTTCGGCAAATACACCCGGAATTTTTTCGTACCGTCTGTAATTGCCATCGTAGGTTCTCCCTATAAATTGATCCGTAAAATCGATGTCTTCGTTCAGACGTAGATAACGAAAACTGACACCGGTCTTTAGCTGATGCTCGAGGTAGTTGAGTTCGTATTGCAGGTTCAAATAGGCATTGGCTTGGCGGGCCAGGTAGCGTACCGTTCCAAAATAAGACCGCTGTTGTTGGAAGAACGAAGAGAAAAATCCTGTTACGCTATGCTTGTCATTAAATCGATACCCCGTTTTTGTCCAAATCTCCGGCTGCTGAATAGATACAGCTTGGCCATAGATGCTGGTGCTGCCCTTGTCGGTAACAGGGTCAAAAGCCGTTTGTCCGCCTATCCTCCTTTCTTGAAGCAAACGAATACCTACGCGACTATGCCATCCCCAGCTTTTCTCGTTTCCGTACTTCCACTTGTTCATGAGCAGATAGCGGGTCAGCAGGGGAAGGTCTAAAAAGTTATCTTGATCACGATCGATCTTGCCCGCCGGTTGTACCATGTGAAAAGCGGTCAAATTACTCCACTTGTTCTTTTTGATTGCATAATTGGAGTTAAGATGTTTTTCTCCAAAGCTATTGATGTAGCTGTTCAGCAGTAAACGATCGGTATTATCGGGCTCTTTGGTTTCCACGTTGATTTGCCCGCTAATGCTCTCAAAACCCTGTAAAACACTATTAGCGCCTTTCGCTACATATATATTACTTACCGTCGTGCCAGGTACACTACTTATCCCATACGTGTAGGTTAGTCCTTGAATTACCGGAAATCCATCGAGCAATATCTGATTATAAACGCCCGACAGACCGAGTATGCGTAATTCTTTTGCATTAGTAACTACATTGGTAGTTTGCGGCTGCACCGTGGTCTGTGTCTCGAAACATCCAGCCAGATCGCAGCAGGCCGATTTTCGCAACTCCGTTTGTGTGATCTGCTCGACTTTTATCGGACTAAGGTCGGAGAGTATAATACCGCTGCGCTGACTCTCGATGATGACCTCGCTAAGATCTTGCTTTTCTTGTAGCTGAAAAATGATCGTCGTATCGGATAGCTTACTGATGGTAAGTGTGTCGGGTTGATATTCTACATAGCTGGCTACCAGTTTGGCTGGAAGCTGACGGGGTGGTTTTAGTTCGAACGATCCATCTTTATTGGTGCGTGTTCCTGATGCAGCACCTAGCCAATAAATAGTAGCCCCAATCAGTGGTTCTTGTCGGATGTTGATCACCCTGCCTGTTACTCGTTGAGCCACGGTAGCAAGGGGCAATAAAAAAAGTAGTATGACTATGCACCGAATCATATGGTGCTACTGCTTGACCTTGTAGGGCCTTTCATTTGGGTTTTCGCATCCGCCGGTATTCTCAATAGCTGCAATGATCTCCTTCTCACTTACCCGGGCAGGATTATAGGAGAGTTCAAAACTAGTGGTGGCTCCTGGTTTGTCCGCTTTGCAGCGCTGTACCCCAATTAACTTTTCGATGTTACTGGCTATGGTCTTTACGTCGTTCGAGCAGGTAATACCCTTTACCTTGACGATCATACTTTTTAGACTGTCGGCTTTGGGACTCTCAGCAGATTGCGCAAGGCACGTGCTTCCAAGAGAAAAAATGAGGATACAAGTAAGGATAGAAGGTAAAAGACGTATCATCTTTTAGATGTTTTAAGAAGGTTATTTGAGTACGGCCAATAAAATTCTGTCCGACGAAGGTACACCCGGAATATGAAGAATTTGTCCGTTGTAATAAACGCGATGTACTTGATGCTTTCCGGCGGGCAATAGCAGGTCAACGCCGCCAATAAAGGGAGCCGACGCATATTGCTTCAGTACCTGACCTGAGCTAACACCATCTCCGTCATCAAAAATAAAACTTGTAATGACCGTTCTGGAGGCTGGCGTTAGTTTGGGAGAACAAATGTCGACCCCATTGACAGTCACCGAATCGCGTCCGCCGATCATGGCTCCCGCAGCCGAATAAATGACCAGTGCAGACTGGTCTTGTTCTTGCGGAATCTTTCCCAGCAATGCGCTCATACGACTTCCTTCCGGAATGCCTCTCAGGTAGACCAAGGGGTCATCATGCAAGAAAGAGCTAAAATAATACGAGATCTTCTTTTTAGAAGTATCAGATGGCGCTAGTTCGATTTCATAGGGTACTCCTCGGCTTAGGTTGGCTGGACCCCATTGTCCGGTTGATTTCGTTTTTAGCTGTACACTGGCGACATTTTTTTTACGCAGTCCGGTTTTTTTATCAATTGCATAAATTGTAATTGAAGCCTCTTTGATAGGTGCATTATCTCCTAATAAAACAGCTTTTCCTGCAATGCTAATGGTTGCCTCCGCTGTTTTGTTCACAATTGTCTTTTTTTTATCGCTACTTAAAAAATCGTACATCGCATTAAGGGCCCTCTTACTAGTTGCCACCTGGTAATGATCTTCTTCTGTCAATGCTACATTGACAGCTCCGTCTACAACACCGGCCCCATTGCCTGCTACTCGGTCGCCCGAAGAGAAAATATTCATGCATTTTTCATTCGGAAACCACGCGTAGGAGGTTGTCCATTTTCTACTTCCGATATGAATATAACGTCCCACTTTTTGAGCCTGGGCGCTATCTTTTAAAAGGCCTCTCACTAATCCTCCCCCGGCCGAGTGTCCTACCAGGTCAACTTGCTGGGCTCCAGTAGTAATCAATACCCGGTCTATCAATTGTACCAATGCTTGTTCATTTGATTTTCCATTTCCGCTTACACTGTTCCAGTCAAAGACATGGAGCTGTTCGTTGCAATAGCCCGCCTGTTTAAAGTAGTATGCGGCATTTGACCATGTGTCTCCCGATGCCAAAAAACCGTGTACGAAGATCACCGGCCGAAGTGCCGGATCGCATTGGGCGTTGGAAACAAGTGAGGGCAGCCATAGCAAGCACAGTACTATTTTTTTCATAGCGGCAAAGTTAAATCAGTAAAAGGTGATGCTGTCTTTTATCCTTTCTGCAGTTGTATAAGGTAATCAAACAGGTTTTCGCCACTGGCAAGGTTTAGCTTTTTTCGAAGACGATAACGACTGATCTCGACACCACGTACCGAGATATTGAGCAGCTGTGCGATCTCCTTTGAAGACAGGTTCATACGTAGATACGCACAAAGTTTTAGTTCACTGGGGCTAATCTCTGGATGTTTATTCTTTAGTATGATCACAAAGTCGCTGTGTACCTTATCGAAGTGCTTAGCGAAATGGTCCCACTCCTGATCAATCTGCTCATCTTCACTCAAGGTCTTGATCATTTTCTTAAGCTCGGTTTGTGCTTGTGTGTTGTCTACTCTTTTCGCGAGTTGGCTTAATTCGGTCTTTATCTTAGATATCAGCTCTCCTTTTTTAACTAGGTGCATGGCAGATGAGGCCAGTTCTGAGTTCTTGTATTGTATCTCTGATTCTAGGTTCTCATTGCGCAGTGTCATCAGCTCTGTCTCTGCCTTATTTCGCTCTAATTCGTGTATGTAAAGAATTTTCTTTTGTTCAGCTTCAAATATTTCTTGTTGCGTCTTGAATTTCTGTTGTTGTCGTTTGTATCCTGCAGTAACCGCTATCGATAGCAGTAAGAGATAGGCTCCCAGCGCTGGCTTACTGGTATACCAGGGCGGCAAGATCACAAATGAAAATTGACCTGCTGTCGATTCGGCACCAAGGTTGTTACGCACTTTAACCTCAAATCTGTAATCTCCTTGTGGTAGGTTCGTAAACTCCTTATCGGTCCTCTTGCCCCACTCCGACCACCGCGAGTCATATCCTACAAGACGGTAGCTGTACTCCAGCGATCCGGCATATGGGTATGGTGGTGCTGCAAATTCAAAGCGAATATTTTTCCAGTTGTGGTCAATACCAGGTGCTTCTTCTCCGTTTTTGTTAAGTGGCGTATATCCTCCGAATATCAGACTGTCATATTGCTGGCCGATTCTCACACTTCGAATGCTGATACCCAGTTGCGGTTTTTGTTTCTTGTATTTTTCGAAATTCAGGTGGTAGATACCTGTTTCGCCTGCTAGAAAAATATTATTCTTGTCGTACGGGTAGATAAATTCAAATCCGCTCAATAGTCTGTTATTGAACTCGGGCAGATAGGTCACTTTGGGTTTGTCGGCAGTTGTAAACTCGATCACTCCCAAATTTTTCTCATGAAAGAACCAGATATTTCCGTCGGCATCCTCTTTCAGATAGCGAATACTTTGATTGCCTAATAAGTTTTTAAAATCAGGAGCAATTACATACGTATCTGTTGTGGGCTCGTATTGATAAACGCCTTGCTCTGTAGCAGCCAGTATCTTCTCCTTTATCTTGAAGACATGGTTGTTTAATAAAGAAGGAAGCCCCTTTTGAGCATCATATTTTTCAATGATGGTTGAACTATCGCTTTTTTTCTGAATCCGAAAAATACCATGATAGGGATGAGAGATCCAAATGTTTTGCAGACCATCGAGTGCCATGTAGCGAGACGATTCTTTGAAAGTAGGTACCGCCGCTGTCGATACAAATTTGCCATCCAAAAAAGAAAAATACTGAACTCCCTTATAGTTTCCGGCAACAAGCTTGTCGCTGGGGTAGGTGCTGCTTGTTGGCAAAAAGTTCCAAAATCCTGTCAGGTTGCTAATCGATGTGGCATCGATACCCTCAATACGAAAGGCTCCCTCATGATGTCCGAGTAGAATTTGATTATTTACTTCTTGCAGCGACCAAACCTGTCCGGTGGTGTTAGCAATCCGAATAAAATTTCCCTGGCTAAAGCTGAGGTCTTGTTTGTCTTGTAACGCGGTCACATAGGCGCCATTTGAGGTGCCGATATATAATTTCTGATCGCGGATAAGAGTCGTGTATCCAGCGGCTTTTTGCTCTCCGGGCAAGATTTGTTTGATGGCACTATTGAATGCAATAAAATCAATACCGTTGTCGAGCCCCAGCCATAGATTGGAATCTCGGTCGGCAAACACGCTCAGCACATTGTTGTTTTGTAATCCTTCTTTAGAAGAAAAGTGCTGTATCAGGTTGGCCTGATTATCCAGTATGTACACGCCTCCATTGCTAGTGCCCAACGCAATCCGGTTGTCGTCTATCCTCGACATCGAATAAATGCGATCTGACTTAAGTTGTTTGCCCAGCGCAGAAGAAATGGGTAGAAGTAGTTCCTTGTCTTGCCAAAACAAGCCGTTTTTCTGAGTGGCAACCAACAAGCGTCCCCCCTGCACTGTAACAATGCCTGTTACCACGTCATTCGCGGGTATTGGATTTCCGTTTTGCAGAGACCTCCAAGCGCTATTTTCAAATAGCATCAGTCCTTTTTCGAAGTCTTGAGCAAAAAGACGATTATTGCTGATGCCCATGTATCCCCACTCCGAGGGCGCTTTGTACACGGCAAAGGCCTTGCCCGTAAACCGAAGTATGGCGCCCGAAGTTCTAAACCAGATCTCGTTGTTAAGGCTCACGATGTCCCAAACATCTCCGAACGATCGATTCGATGTCGGTATAAGATTGGTAAGAGACTGGTAGCTTAGCCGGCCAGACAGCCCAGCAGAAAAATAACCTAATTCGTCTTGTCCCCCCACATAGATGCGCTGATCATTGCCAATGACCAGTGATCGAACAATGGTGCGATTCGGAAGGGGGTACAGATTCCAGAATTGCCCGTCGTAGCAAAGCAGACCTTCGTTATTGGCAATATAAATTATACCGGAGTTGTCTTGTTGGATATCCCAGTTTTGCAGACCTCCCGCATATGTTTTTTTTGGGTAGTTGACAATATCTGGCAGGCCGATCGTGTTTTGAGCACGTGCTCCCATCAAAAGGACAAAAAGGGCAACAGTTGTCAGTACGGGCTTCATTGGTGATGTAATGTATAAATTTTATTGATGAGTTCTAATTTTTCTGTTGATGTAGCATTGATGTACTATAATATTATTGAAAATCAATTGTTTAATATTTTGGATGTAGTATTGAAGAGGCAAATTAATAGAATAGGGTGTTGATTGTATATATCATTGCACCGTCATTTTCTCACTTTTAAACGAGTTGCTAAATCCTGCTGTATGAAAAAAAAGCACGTTCTATTGTGCCTGCTGGCCATGGTTTTCGGATTTTTTTTGGAGCTCCATGCACAAGGCATTACTATTTCCGGTAAAGTTACCCTACAATCATCGGGTGAGGCCCTTTCGGGGGTGAGTATCAGCGCAAAAGGTAAGTCAGCCACTACCCAAACTGATGCTATGGGTATGTTTAAGCTCTCCGGCCTTTCTAAGGGAGATCAATTGGTCTTTACTTACACCGGTACCCAATCAAAAGAGATTACCGTTGGTACGGCTACCGTCCTTTCTATTCAGCTGGAAGAGCTGGCCAGTGCTACCCTTTCAGATGTGGTCGTACTCGGATATGGAACCCAAAAGGTGACCAAGGTTTCAGGTGCCATTTCTACCGTTAAAGGCGCCGATATCGATAAGCTCAGACCTGTTCGCACCGAAGAGGCCCTGCAAGGAAGAGCTTCGGGTGTAAATGTTATACAAGGAGGTTCTCCCGGCGCTAAACCTACTGTTTTGATCCGTGGTATACCTTCTTATTCGGGTACCGATCCAGTTGTAATTATAGATGGTGTTCCGCAGACACTCACTGACCTGAATGCGATTAACGCCTCCGAGATCGAATCTATCAATGTATTAAAAGATGCCGCCACCACTGCTATATATGGTGTAAAAGGTGGTAATGGGGTAATTGTGGTAACGACCCGCTCGGGACGCAAAAACCAGAAGACGGAGATTTCTGTCAATACGAACTATGGGATGCAAGAGGTAGCCAATACCGTTGGGGTGCTTAATGCAACTGAATATGCTGCCATGGTTAATGAAGGAAGCACAGTAGCAGGTGGCCCTGTTATTTTCCCAAATCTATCTACAGTAGGCGTAGGCACTAACTGGCAAGACCAGATCTTTAAGCAGGCGACCTTGCAAACACATAGCATATCGGCCCGGGGCGGTAGTGAGAATATCACTTATTTTCTGTCGGGTGGTTTTTTAAGCCAGGGTGGAATTGTAGGGGGTGATGACAAGTCGTTGTTTCGTAGAGGCAACCTGACCGCTAATATAGATATAGACCTAAGCCGTAAGGTAAAACTGTTACTCAACACCACTGCGGTAGTACTTGACGGAAAGGGAATACAAGAAAATTCATTCAACTCAGTTATTGGTAGTGCCCTCAATTTTGACCCTACCGTTCCCCTTTTAAACACCGTTCCCAATACCGTTGGGCAGTTCGGGTTTAGTAATCTTATTCTCTCCGAGATCTTCAATCCCGTTACCAAATTAGAAAACACTTATAATAAGAATACCGGCTCTAAGCTCTATGGTAAATTCGAGATGCAGTACAGTCCTATCAAACAGCTTCGTTTTACCAGCCGTTTTGGTTATACTAAATATGATGGCAATGCCAAGAGCTTTACCCCGCTAGTATTTTATGGCCCTAACAACGTAGATAATTCTATGAATGCCGATGGCTCGGCCGTGCTAGGCAGAAACAATAGCGTTTCGCACGAAAAAGTGAGCAACTTTAATTATACGTGGGAGTCTTTTGCGAATTACGATTTTAACATAGGAGATGACCATCATTTCGAAACAGTCGCAGGATTATCGATTGCCAAGGTTTCCGGAAATACGGCTGGTGCTTTTCGTCAGGATGTTCCCTTTAACTCTTGGGAGTTCGCCGACTTTACAGCCGCAGTAGGTAATAATAATGCTACCAACTCGAATGCGC